>NZ_JBEZVK010000010.1:0-168182 GCF_040636955.1 Streptomyces sp. NPDC032472 | reverse complement strand
CCTGGTCCTGGAGGCGCACCGGGCCGGCGCCCTCGTCATCGGCGAGGACCTCGGCACGGTGGAGCCGAGAGTGCGTCAGGCGCTCGCCGAGCGCGGGGTGCTGGGCACCTCGGTGCTGTGGTTCGAACGGGACTGGGTGGGCGACGGCCGGCCGCTGGCCCCCGCCCGCTGGCGGGCCGACTGCCTGGCCACCGCCACCACCCACGACCTGCCGCCCACCGCGGCCAAACTGGCGGGCGCCCATGTCGAGCTGCGCGACCGGCTGGGCCTGCTGACCCGCCCGCTCGGGCAGGAGAGCGCCGAGGACGCCGCCGACACCGCCGAGTGGCTGGACGTGCTGGCGGGGCTCGGCTTCGACACCAAGGGCGAGGAGGCCGCCGTGGCCGCCCTGTACGGCTTCCTGCTGCGCACCCCCGCCCGGCTGGTCGGCGTATGGCTGCCGGACGCGGTGGGGGACCGCCGGCCGCAGAACCTCCCCGGGACCTGGGACCAGTACCCCAACTGGCGGCTCCCGCTCGCGGACGCGGCGGGCCGGCCCCTCACCCTGGAGGCGCTGAAGGCCTCGCCCCGGGCGAACGCCCTGCTGAGCGCGGTGCGGGAGGGGGCGCATCCCCGTACGGCACCCCCGGGCGCGCGCCCCGTTTAGGTGTTCGCTACGTTTGCACCGTGGACAAGAAGAACGCTCTGCGCGCCGCGGCCGTCACGGCCGGATCTGCGCTGATGATGCTGCTGATGACGTCTCCCGCGCTCGCGGTGACCCGCGACGACGGCGACGACCCGGGCCAGGGCATTAGCGCCGGCGTGACGATCGGCCTGTACGTGGTCCTGCCGGTCGTCATCTTCCTGGTCATCGCGGGCCTCGTGATGGTCGGCGACAAGTCGCGCAAGCAGCAGAAGCAGGGCTGACCCGCCGCCGGGGCGGCAGCACCGCTCCGGCGTTCTCAGTACCTTTCACATGACTTCCGGGGCGCCGGAGGTCCGCGGGCCGATGCCGTCGGCCGTGGGGCGGACCTCCGGCGCCCCGTCGTGCGCCCGGACGGGCGCCTCCGCCGGCCCGTGCATACGGGCCTAGACCGCGGCCAGCAGCTTGCGGAGCAGGCGCGACAGGACGGCGACCTCCTCCTGGCTCAGCCCGGTCAGCGCCGCCCGCTGCACCTCGACCCCGGCCGTGACCGCCTCGTCGATGAGGGCGAGCCCGCGGTCGGTGATGGTGACCTGCAGTCCGCGCCGGTCGTGCGGGTCGGGCTTGCGGCACAGCAGCCCGGCCTTCTCCAGCTTGTCCAGGCGTCCGGTCATGCCGCCGGTGGTGAGCATCAGCGTGGCCGACAGCTGGCGGGGTGAGAGCGTGAACGGCTCACCCGAACGCCGCAGCGTCGCCACGACGTCGAACTCGCCGCGTGAGATCCCGTACCGGCCGTAGGCGTTGTCCATGGCGTCGCCCATGGCCTTGGCGATCCGGTAGATGCGCCCGAAGAGCTCCATGGGGGCGGTGTCCAGGTCCGGGCGCACGGCGGCCCACTGGTCGATGATCGCGTCGACGGCGTCCTTGTTGGCCTCGTTCATGGCGGCAGTATCCCGATTCCCCTCGATCGTCCGCAAGAAAGTTGCTTGACGAAAAGTAGCTTAGGAGTAAGCTACTTGCTATCAACCTACTTGGGGGGCGGGGCGTTATGAAGGTCCAGGACCGGGTGCAGGGCGAGCGGCCGCTGCTCGTCGGCATCGGTATCAGCGCGATCGGGATCGGCATGTACGTGCCCTTCTCCCTCGTCTTCTTCCACCAGGTCACCGGCCTCTCCTTCGCCCTCGTCGGCCTGGTCCTGACCGTGACCGGCCTCGCCGGGCTCGCCGCCATGCCGCTGGCCGGCTCGGCCGTCGACCGCTTCGGCGCCAAGCGGGTCAACCTGCTGCTCTACGGGCTGCGCGCCCTCGGCTTCGCGCTCTACCCGCTGGCCCACTCGCTGCCCGCCTTCGCCGCGGTCGCGCTGGTCACCGCCCTCGCCGACCGGTCGTTCCCGGTGGTCCAGCAGTCCCTGATCGGCGAGGTGGCGCGCGGCTCCGCCCGCGACCGGCTCCAGGCCTCCCTGCGGGCCCTGCAGAACGCCGGGATGGGTGCGGGCGCCCTGCTCGTCTCCGGGGTGCTGGGGCTGTGGGGGACCGGCGCGTTCACGTACACCGCCTGGGGCAACGCGCTCGCCTTCGCCCTCGCCGGGCTGCTCGTCGCGCGGGTCCGCACGGTGCGCGGGGAGCAGCCGGCCGGTGCGGCGCGGCCGCAGGCCGGGTACCGGATGGTGCTGCGCGACCGGCCCTTCCTCGGGCTGACCGCCGCCAACTTCCTGACCGCGCTGGGCTACTCGGCCCTCTCCGTGCTCTTCCCGCTCTACATCGCGACCTGGCTGCACGGCCCCGACTCCGTCACCGGCGCCGCGTTCACCGTCAACACCGTCCTGTGCGCCGGGATCGGCGTCCTCGTCGCCGGCCGGGTCCGCCGCTCCGGAGCCCGCCGGACCCGCTCCGCGGCCCTCGGCTCGCTGCTCTTCGCCGCCGCCTTCGTCGGGCAGATCGTCCTCGGCACCGTCCGCCCCGGGCAGCGCGCCACCCTGGTGGCCCTGCTGGCCATCGTCGTCGTCTACACCCTCGGCGAGCTGGTGCACAGCCCCTCCGGCGGCGCCCTGTCCGTCTCCTCCGCCCCCGAAGCCGTCCGCGGCCGCTACCTGGCCACCTACCAGCTCTCCTACTCGCTGGCCACCGCCCTCGCCCCCTCCCTGTTCACCTCCCTGCTGTCCGTCGACGGCCGCCTGCCCTGGGCCGTCCTCGCCCTCGCCGCGGCCGGCGCCGCCCTCGCCCTGCTCCGCCTTGAGCGGCACCTGCCCGCCGAGGCCGTGCACGCCGAGCCGCCCGCCGCCGCCGTGGCCGCGGCTGCGGCCGGCGCCCGGCTGGGCGCCCCGCAGGCCCCGGCCGCCGCCTGACCGGCCGCCGCCTGACCGGCCGCCGCCTGACCGGCCGTCGCCTGACCGGCCGTCGCCCCAGCGGCCCGGACGCCGCCGCGCCCGCACCGTCCTCCACCGTTCCTCACAGCTCTTCCGAGGAGTCACCTGCCATGAAGCGCCTCGCCACCGTCGCCCTGACCGCGCTCGCCCCCGTCTCCTGGGGCACCACCTACGCCGTCGCCACCGAACTGCTGCCGCCCGACCGGCCGCTGTTCACCGGCGTGATGCGGGCCCTGCCCGCCGGGCTGCTGCTCACCGCCCTCTCCCGGACCCTGCCCACCGGCAGGTGGTGGTGGAAGTCCGCGGTCCTCGGCACGCTCAACATCGGCGCCTTCTTCCCGCTGCTGTTCCTCTCCGCCTACCGGCTGCCCGGCGGTGTCGCCGCCGTCCTCGGCTCCGCCGGACCCCTGTTCGTCGTCGGGCTCGCCGCCCTCCTGCTCGGGGAGCGGGCGCGGCTGCGGACCGTCCTGGCCTCCGTCACCGCCGCGCTGGGCGTGAGCATGGTCGTCCTCACCGCCCAGGCCCGGCTGGACGCCGTCGGCATCGCCGCCGGGCTCGTCTCCTCTGTCTCCATGGCCGCCGGCACCGTCATGACCAAGCGCTGGGGGCGGCCCGAGGGTGTCGGCCCGCTGGCCGTGACCGGCTGGCAGCTCACCGCCGGCGGGCTGGTCATCATCCCGGTCGCGGCCCTCGTCGAAGGGGCGCCGCCCGCGCTCGACGGCAGCGCCCTGCTCGGCTACGGCTACATGATGCTGATCAACACCGGGATCGCGTACTGGCTCTGGTTCCGCGGCATCGGCAAGCTCAGCGCCACCTCGGTCACCCTGCTCGGTCCGCTCTCCCCGCTGACCGCCGCCGTCATCGGGTGGGCCGCCCTGGGCCAGGACCTGACGCCCGTCCAGCTGCTGGGCATGGCGATCGCGTTCGGGGCCACCGTCACCGGGCAGCTGTTCGCCGCCAAGGCCGCCGCGCCCGCCGCACCCGCCGCCCCCGCCGTGTCCGCACCGGCGACCGCCACCGTACGCCGATCGTTCAGTTCTGCTGAAAAGACAGATCGAAACATTTCGATGGACCTGATCTATAAGGGGCTGCGACGGTAGGGACATCCCAGCCGAACACCAAGCCCCGAGGGGGAGACGCACCGTGGCCGTCATGGACCGGGTCCGCACCGCCGCCCACCACACCAGCACCACCGACACCGGCGCGGAGAAGGGGGCCGCCACCGGACTCGGCGTCCTCCTCGCGCTGGTCGCCACGGTGGTCTGGTCGGGCAGCTTCGTCGCCACCCGGGGCATGGCCGACAGCGTCCCGCCCGTCCAGGCCGTCTTCTGGCGGTGGGTCATCGCCGCCGTCGCGGTCGCCCCGTTCGCCGCCCGCCAGGCCTGGCGGCAGCGGGCGCTGATCCGCCGCCACCTCGGCTACACCGCCCTCGCCTCGCTGTTCGGGGTGGCCCTGTACAACACCCTGGTGCACCAGGCCGGGCTGACCACCTCCGCCTCCAACATGGGCATGATCATGGCCGCCTCCCCGGTCATCATGGCGCTGTACGCCCGACTCGGCGGCGAACGCCTCGGCGCCCGGCGCACCCTGGGCCTGCTGACCGCCGCCTTCGGGGTGCTGCTGCTCGTCGGCGACGGCTCGATCGGCTTCGACTTCGGCGCCGGCGACCTGTGGATGTTCGCCGCCGCCCTGTGCTTCGCCACGTACAGCGCCCTGCTCAGGCGCAAGCCCGCCGAACTCGGCGGCCTGGCCTTCCTGCTGACCACCTTCGTGCTCGGTGCACTGATGCTGGCCCCCGCGTACGCCGCCTCCCTGCACATCCAGGGCGGGTTCGAGGCCACGCCGGGCACCGCGGGCATGCTGCTCTACGTCGGCGTCATGTCCTCCGCGGTCGCCTTCTTCGCCTGGAACAAGGCCGTCTCGCTGATCGGCGCGGCCCGTGCCGGAGTCGTCTACTACCTCCAGCCGGTCTGCGTCGCCGGACTCGGCCTGCTGCTCCTCGGCGAGCGCACCGGCACCGCCCAGCTGCTGTGCATGGCGCTGATCCTGGGCGGCGTGGGCCTGGGGGCCCGGCGGTAGGTTCGGGCCCATGACCGAGTGGGACATCAAGAAGCTGCGGATCCTGCGGACCCTGGCCGAACGGGGCACCGTGACCGCGACGGCCGAGGCGCTGCACATGACGCCCTCGGCCGTTTCGCAGCAGCTGACCAACCTCGCCCGGCAGCTGGGCGTCGTCCTGCTGGAGGCGCACGGCCGCCGGGTCCGCCTCACGGACGCCGCGCACCTCGTCCTGCGGCACACGGACGCGGTCTTCGCCCAGCTGGAGCGGGCCGACGCCGAGCTCGCCGGGTACCTGGCCGGGGACGCCGGGGAGGTGCGGATCGGGGCCTTCTCCACCGCCGTGCCGGTGCTGGTCGTCCCCGCGGTCGCTGCCCTGCGCCGGACCCACCCGCAGGTGGAGGTACGGGTCCGGGAGACCGAGGCCGCCGAGTCCTACGAGCTGCTCTCCGCCGGGACGGTCGACCTGGCCCTGTCGCTCGCGGCCCACGCCCCGACCGCCCGCGACGCCCGCTTCACCCGGATGGTGCTGCTGGAGGACCCCCTCGACGTCGCCCTGCCCCCGGACCACCCGCTGGCCGCGGAGCCGGAGCTGCGGCTGGCGGACCTGTCCGGCGACCCGTGGATCTACGGGGGCAGCGGCCCCTGGCAGGAGATCGCCCGCAGCGCCTGCGAGGCGGCGGGCTTCGTCCCCGAACAGGCCCACGCCGCGGCCGGCTGGACCGCCATCCTCGCCATGGTCCAGGCGGGCATGGGCGTGGCCCTCGTCCCGCGCATGGTTTCCAGCCGCGCCTCGGGCGTCGCCGTCCGGGTCCTGGCCCACGACCGCCCCACCCGCCACGTCATCGCAGCCACCCGTCGCGGGGCGGAGACCGCCCCGGCCGTCGCCCGGGTGCTCACCGCCCTTCGGGAGGTGGCCGCGGCCCGGCGCGACCCGTGACGCGGCCGCCGTCGGGCCCGCCGCGCAGACGGGCGGGAATGCCGCGGGGCCCGGCGCGCCCTTGCGGGCGGGCACCGGGCCCCGCGGGGGTGTGCGTCAGGCGCGGCCGGCGGCGGCGTCCGCGGCCTGGGCCTTCAGGGCGCGCTCGACGCCCGAGCGGGACTCAGAGACCAGGCGGCGCAGGGCCGCGTTCGGCTCGGCCGAGGCCAGCCAGGCGTCCGTCGCGGCCAGCGTCTCCTCGGAGACCTGGAGCGAGGGGTAGAAGCCGACCGCGATCTGCTGGGCGATCTCGTGGCTGCGGCTCTCCCAGATGCCCTTGACCACCGCGAAGTACTTCTCCGTGTACGGAGCCAGCAGCTCGCGCTGGTCGGACTGGACGAAGCCGCCGATCACGGCCTCCTGCACCGCGTTCGGCAGGTCCGCGGACTCCACCACCGAGGCCCAGGCCGCGGCCTTCGCCTCGGCCGTCGGGCGCGCGGCCCGCGCCGTGGCCGCGTGGCGCTCGCCCGCCGCCGTCCGGTCGCGCTCCAGCTCCGCGGCGATCGCCGCCTCGTCCGCGCGGCCCGTCGCGGCCAGGCGCTCCAGGAACGCCCAGCGCAGCTCCGTGTCCACGACCAGGCCCTCGACCTCGGCCGAGCCGTCCAGCAGCGCCGCCAGGTAGGTCAGCTGGGCGTCGGTGCGGGCGGTCGCCGCGAAGGCGCGGGCCCACGCCAGCTGGTGGTCGCTGCCCGGCTCGGCGCCGCGCAGGTGCTCCAGGGTGGCCTCGGTCCAGGCCGCGAGGCCCTGCTCGCGCCACGCCGGGTCGGCGTACAGGTCCACGGCCAGCTTCACCTGGCGGTGCAGCGACTGGACCACGCCGATGTCCGACTCCTTGCCGATGCCCGACAGGACGAGGGAGAGGTAGTCGCGCGTGGCCAGCTCGCCGTCGCGGGTCATGTCCCACGCCGACGCCCAGCACAGCGCCCGCGGCAGCGACTCGGTGAAGTCACCCAGGTGAGCGGTGACGTTGGCCAGCGAGACCTCGTCCAGGCGGACCTTCGCGTACGACAGGTCGTCGTCGTTGAGCAGCACGACCGCCGGGCGGGTCCGGCCGACCAGCTCCGGCACCGCCGTCAGCTCGCCGTCGATGTCCAGCTCGATCCGGTCCGTGCGCACCAGGCGGCCGCCGTCGAGGTCGTACAGGCCGATCGCGATGCGGTGCGGGCGCAGCGTCGGCTGGCCCTGGGCGCCCGCCGGCAGCGCCGGGGCCTCCTGGGCGACCGCGAACGCGGTGATGACGCCGTCGGCGCCGGTCTCGATCCGCGGGCGCAGCACGTTGATGCCGGCGGTCTCCAGCCACGCCTTCGACCAGGCGGTCAGGTCGCGGCCCGAGGTCTCCTCCAGGGCGCCCAGCAGGTCCGACAGGCGCGTGTTGCCGAACGCGTGCGCCTTGAAGTACGCCTGCACGCCCTTGAAGAAGGCGTCCATGCCGACGTAGGCGACGAGCTGCTTGAGCACCGAGGCGCCCTTGGCGTACGTGATGCCGTCGAAGTTGACCAGGACGTCGTCCAGGTCACGGATGTCCGCCATGATCGGGTGCGTGGACGGCAGCTGGTCCTGCCGGTACGCCCAGGTCTTCATCGAGTTGGCGAACGTGGTCCACGCGTGCGGCCACTTCGTGCCCTCGGCGTACGCCTGGCAGGCGATCGAGGTGTAGGTCGCGAACGACTCGTTCAGCCACAGGTCGTTCCACCACTCCATGGTGACCAGGTCGCCGAACCACATGTGCGCGAGCTCGTGGAGGATCGTCTCGGCACGGGTCTCGTACGCCGCGTCCGTCACCTTCGAGCGGAAGACGTACTGGTCGCGGATGGTGACCGCGCCCGCGTTCTCCATCGCGCCCGCGTTGAACTCCGGCACGAACAGCTGGTCGTACTTGGCGAAGGGGTAGTCGTACGCGAACTTCTCCTGGAACCAGTCGAAGCCCTGCCGCGTCACGTCGAAGATCGCCTCGGCGTCGAGGAACTCGGCGAGCGAGGGCCGGCAGTAGATGCCGAGCGGTACGACCTGGCCGTCCTTGCCCTCGTAGGTGCTGTGCACCGAGTGGTACGGGCCGACGATCAGCGCGGT
Organism: Streptomyces sp. NPDC032472; assembly: GCF_040636955.1. Taxonomy (NCBI): domain Bacteria; kingdom Bacillati; phylum Actinomycetota; class Actinomycetes; order Kitasatosporales; family Streptomycetaceae; genus Streptomyces; species Streptomyces sp. NPDC032472. The sequence continues at coordinate 160,088 of NZ_JBEZVK010000010.1, read as the reverse complement.
GATGTACGTCGAGATGCGCGGGGTCGGCGCGAAACGCCAGACGTTGTCCTTGACCTCGGCGGGCTCCGCCCCCTCAGGAACGTCCCGTGGGGAGTTCGAGACGACCGTCCAGCCCTCGGGGGCCGTCACGGTGAACTGGAACGTCGCCTTCAGGTCGGGCTGCTCGAAGCTGGCGAACACCCGCCGCGCGTCCGGCACCTCGAACTGGGTGTACAGGTAGGCCTGCTGGTCGACCGGGTCGACGAAGCGGTGCAGGCCCTCGCCCGTGTTGGTGTAGGCGCAGTCCGCGACGACCTTGAGCTCGTTGGCCCCGGCCTTCAGGCCCGCCAGCGCGATGCGCGAGTCCCGGAACACCGCGGCCACGTCCAGCGAGGTGCCGTTGAGGACGACCTCGTGCACGGCCGGCGCGACCAGGTCGATGAAGGTTTCCGCGCCCGCCTCCGCGGACCGGAAGCGCACGGTGGTCACGGAGGGGTACGTACCGCCCTCCTGCGCCCCGCTCAGGTCGAGGTCGATCTCGTAGGAGTCGACGGTCAGCAGCTGCGCCCGCTGCCGAGCCTCTTCACGGGTCAGATTCGTGCCAGGCACGCGTTCATCTCCTTCGATGGTGACGTTCCCGGCCATCCTTGCACGCGGGCCCGACCACCGCGCCGGTGTAACCCGAGGGCGAACGCTGCGTCGGGCCGCTGTGGGGTGGCACCCGCAGTAGCTCTGTTGGCAGCATCCAGGGTATGAAGATCAAACCGGATGGCGGACCGTGCCGGCCGGGTGGTTCTTGCCGTCGTTCCGGTGACTTCGAACGTCCAGCATCTCCGCACGTTCCAGATCTTCCTGGCCGCGGCGGACTGCGGTCTCGACCTCGACTCCAAGGCACGGTGCGAGCAGATCCGGGCGCTGGACCTGTCCAGGTTCGGACGGCGGATCGGCGCCGTACCCGCGCAGGCGTTGAAGGAGATCGACCGGGCGCTGCGCCGGCAACCGGCGCTCTGGCCGCAGACGCACCGAGGGCGGCACCGTGACGGTGCCGCCCTCGGTCGTGCGGGGCAGGGTCAGCCCTGCTGGAGCTCCTCGGCGACCAGCTCGGCGATCTGGACCGCGTTCAGGGCCGCGCCCTTGCGCAGGTTGTCGTTGGAGAGGAACAGCGCCAGGCCGTGCTCCACGGTCTCGTCCACGCGGATGCGGCCCACGTACGAGGCGTCCTTGCCGGCCGCCTGCAGGGGGGTCGGGATCTCCGACAGCTCCACGCCCGGGGCGTCCTTCAGCAGCTCGTACGCGCGCTCCACGCTGATCGGGCGGGCGAAGCGGGCGTTGACCTGGAGGGAGTGGCCCGAGAAGACCGGGACGCGCACGCAGGTGCCGGAGACCTTCAGCTCCGGGATCTCCAGGATCTTGCGGGACTCGTTGCGGAGCTTCTGCTCCTCGTCGGTCTCGAAGGAGCCGTCGTCGACGATCGAGCCGGCCAGCGGCAGCACGTTGAAGGCGATCGGGCGCTTGTAGACGCCGGGCTCGGGGAACTCGACGGCCTCGCCGTCGAAGGCCAGCTGGTCGGCCTGCTCGGCCACCGCGCAGGCCTGGGTGCGCAGCTCGGCGACACCGGCCAGGCCCGAGCCGGAGACGGCCTGGTAGGTGGTGGCGACCATGGAGAGCAGCCCGGCCTCCTCGTGCAGCGGGCGCAGCACGGGCATGGCGGCCATGGTGGTGCAGTTCGGGTTGGCGATGATTCCCTTGGGGCGGTCCTTGATCGCGTGGGCGTTGACCTCGGAGACCACGAGGGGGACCTCGGGGTCGCGGCGCCAGGCGGAGGAGTTGTCGATCACGACGGCGCCCTGGGAGGCGACCTTCTCGGCGAGGGCCTTGGAGGTGGCGCCGCCCGCGGAGAACAGCACGATGTCCAGGCCGGTGTAGTCGGCCGTGGCGGCGTCCTCGACGGTGATCTCCTTGCCCTCCCACTCCAGGGTGGAGCCGGCGGAACGGGCGGAGGCGAACAGCCGCAGCTCGTCCACCGGGAACTTGCGCTCGGCGAGGATGCTGCGCATGACTCCGCCGACCTGGCCGGTGGCTCCGACGATTCCAACCCTCACGGTGACTCCTTCTGGTGCGTACGACGCGGGCGCGCTGAGGCCATCATGCGTTCGACCCCACGAGGCTTGTCCAATCCATTGTCCGAGGAGCGGACCGGGTTCCGATTGTGAACCCGCGTGACGAATCCGTGGCGGCCCTGTTGCGACTTCCCTGAACACCCGTTTTGCCTGGTCGAGGCCGGTTACGGTCCGTTCTGCCGTTGTCCGCTATACGGGCATCTGTTCCGCACTTCGAACTCGGGGAGAATCATCGTGCGTGACTTCCGCCGTCGCCACCGCCGGTCGATACCGGCCCTCGCCGCCCTCGCGGCCGCAGCCGTCGCCGTACCCGCCCTGCTGACCGCCACCGCGGCCCCGGCGGCCGCCCGCCCGCACGAGGGCCGGCTCGCCAAGGAGCTGGTGAAGGAGGTCACGGCGCGCGGCGCCTACCGCCACCTGGCGAAGTTCCAGCAGTTCGCCGATGCGGCCGCCGGCACCCGCGTCGCCGGCTCGCCCGGCCACGCGGCCTCCGCCGCGTACGTCCACGACACCCTGGAGAAGGCCGGCTACCAGGTCTCCTACCAGGACTTCGACATCTACGAGGCCCGCACGAAGACGGAGAAGGCCACCGTCCTCGGGAACCAGCCGCGCGAGCTCGCGACCGCCGCCTTCAACTACACCCCCTCCACCCCGGCCGGCGGCCTGACCGCCCCGATCGCCCCCGCCCGGGTCGACGAGACCCCGGGCTGCGACGCCGCCGACTATCCGGCCGGCGTCTTCGCCGGGAAGATCGCCCTGGTCAAGCGGGGCGCCTGCACCTTCGTGGAGAAGCAGCGCGCGGCCGCCGCGGCCGGCGCCGTCGGGCTGATCGTCTACAACCACAGCGGTACCACCCCGGTGCGCGGAGGGTTCTCCACCCCCGCGAACGGGATCATCCCGAGCGCTGGCATCACCCTCGCCGACGGGGAGGCGCTGACCGAGGCCGCTGCCAAGGGCGAGGTTCAGGTCCGTCTGGAGCTGGACCAGGAGCACATCAAGCACCCCACCCGCAACGTGATCGCCGAGACCCGCGGCGGCCGCGCCGACCGGGTCGTCACGGTCGGAGCCCACCTGGACTCGGTCATGGAGGGCCCGGGCATCAACGACAACGGCTCCGGCTCGGCCGGCCTGCTGGAGGTGGCCCTCAAGCTCGCGGAGGCGACGAAGGGCAAGGGGAAGCAGCCCGCGAACAAGGTCCGCTTCGCCTGGTGGTCCGCGGAGGAGCTGGGCCTGCTGGGCTCCGAGCACTACGTGGCGCAGCTGTCCGCGCAGCAGAAGAAGGACATCGCGCTCTACCTCAACTTCGACATGATCGCCTCGCCGAACCCGGTGCAGTTCGTCTACGACGGCGACGACTCGGACCGGACGGGCGCGGGCGCCGGGCCGGCCGGCTCGGCCCAGATCGAGGCGTTGATCAACGGCTTCCTCGACCGCAAGGGCGCGCCGCACGAGGGCACCGACTTCGACGGCCGCTCCGACTACGGCCCGTTCATCGCGAACGGCATCCCGGCCGGGGGCACCTTCACCGGCGCCGAGGGCATCAAGACCGCCGAGCAGGCCAAGCGGTACGGCGGCACGGCGGGGGTCCCGTACGACCCGAACTACCACGGGGCCGGCGACACGCTGAAGAACCTCGACCTCAAGGCCTTCGACACCAACCTGGACGTCATCGCCCACGCGGTGGGCACCTACGCCCAGGACCTGAGCTCGCTGGGGAAGTAGGGCCGCGGCACGCGGAAGGGGCGGGCGCCCGATGGCGCCCGCCCCTTCGTCATGCAGTCACACGGTCATGCAGTCATGCAGTCACCGTGTTACGGGGTGACCTTCTCGATCTGCACGCTGCCGGTGCCGGCGGCGGTGCCGCGGCCGTTGAGCAGCTTGATCTCGCCGAAGAACTGCCGACCCTCGGGGGCCGCGCTGTTCGCCACGACATTGGCCGCCACCGCCGCCGAGGCGCCGTTGGCCAGGTTCACCGCGGCGGCCTCGTCGACCTGGACGGAGCCCAGCGTCGAGGAGAAGTACACGTCGCGGTAGTTGTACGTGGTGGAGCCGGACGGAACCGCGTAGCCGGCCACCTCGATGGTGTACGTGCCGGCGGCCGGGTTGAGCAGGGTCACGGCCTCCTCGGAGTCGCCGTCCGCGGAGGAGCCCACCTTCACGCCGTCCTTGAGGACGGTGAGGTCGAGGTCGGCACCGGTGTCGGAGACGCCGCCGATGGCCACGTCCAGGCGGGAGACGCCCTCACCGATGGTGACGGTGGTCGTCTGGGTCTCGCCGTTGGCGATGGTCGGCTTGGCGACCTTCGCGGAGCCGAGCGGGCCGCCCTGGAGCTTGCCGCCGGAGATGGCCGCGCCGTCGTTCTTCACGGTCCACTGGACCGGGGCCGGGGTGCCCTGCTTGACCTCGGGCAGGACCTTGACCGCCGGGTCGAAGCCCGCGCCGAGGACGGAGACGTCCAGCTTGAACGGGTTGTCGAGCAGCGGCGACGTGCGGCGGGACTCGACCTCGATCTCCCAGACGCCCGGCGTCGGGTTCTCGTACGAGCGCAGGTCGGGGCGGCACTTGTTGGCCGGGTTGTCGTAGTTCGGGTAGCACTGGGTGGTGGCGCTGTCCTCGACGCCCACGCCGTACGGGTGGATCGAGATGAAGCGCGTCTGGCTGCCCGCCGCGAGACCGCCGAGGGCGACCTCGAGGGACTTCGCGCCCTGCGGCACGGTGACGAAGTACGACTTGTGGCTGTTGCGCTGCACGGACGAGGTGTCCGACAGGGTGAACGACGGCTTCGCCAGCGGGGTGGAGACGACGACGGTCGACAGGATCTGCTTGTCGATGCCCTCGGTGGTCTCGTCGTCCAGCTGCAGGATGCCGCTGTGCACGCCGGCCGTCTTGGCGTTCGCCTCGACCTTGATGGTGACGGGCTTGTTCAGCGGCAGGGTGACGTAGTCGTAGCCGCCGACGACCTTGAAGGTGCCGTCGTTGTTGCGCCAGCTCAGGTTGTGGCGGGTGCCGTACTTGACGCCGGTGGTGCGGGTGACGACGACGTCGTAGACCTTCTTCTGGCCGACCTTGAGGCCGCCCTCGCGGTCGTAGATGCCGGTGCCGAAGCCGGGGGTCTTCAGGAACTGGTCGATCGCGGTGTCGACCGGCGCCTTGACGGTGAACTCCTCGGCCTTGGCGCCGCGCTGGATGGACTCCCACGCGCCGTTGATGTCGATCAGGCCCGCGCCCTGGGCGTGCGCCGGGACGTCCTCGATCTTCTTGGCGGTGCTGGTGAGCGCCACGCGCAGGCTCGCCGGGGTCAGCTTGATGTTCTGCTGCTTGGCGGCCGAGATCAGCAGGGCGCTCGCGCCCGCCGCCTGCGGCGAGGACATCGAGGTGCCCTGGAGCATCGAGTAGCCGGCCGGCAGGTCGTAACCCGCCTCCTTCACCGGGGAACCGGGCAGCCAGGTCTGCGTGGTGTTGATGGCCGCGCCGGGGGCGGTGATGGTCGGCGTGAAGCCGCCGTCCTCACGCGGACCGCGCGAGGAGAACGGGAACATGTTGTACTTCTTGGTCACGCCGGAGCCGTAGTTGGCGGCCCACGTCTCCTTGGAGACGGCGGCACCCACGGAGATGACCTTGTCCGCGAGGCCGGGGTCGCCGATGGTGTTGACGCCCGGGCCCTCGTTGCCCGCCGAGATGACGAGCTGGACGCCGTAGGTGTCGATGAGGTTCTTGTAGAGCTCGGCACGGGCGTTGTTGCCGTCGTTCAGCGCCGGCAGGCCGCCGATGGACATGTTGACGATGTCCACGCCGCGGTTGACGACGAGGTCGATCATGCCCTCGGTCAGCGCGATGTTGGTGCAGCCGCCCGACCAGGAGCAGGCGCGCGAGGAGACGATCTTCGCGCCGGGCGCCTCGCCGTTCATCTTGCCGCCGAAGAGGCTGTTGGCGGCGGTGATGCCGGCGACGTGCGTGCCGTGCTCGGACTCGATGATGCCGATGTTGACGAAGTCGGCCTTCTTGCCGACCCAGTCCCCGCCGAGCGGGTCCATCGGGACGTCCTTGCGGATCTGGATCACGAACGGGATGCGCTCGACGACGTCGGTCGCCGGGTTGTCCGTGCCGAAGTAGCCGATCTGGAAGCCGTCCTTGTACGGCTTCATCGGCTCGTTGTTCGTGAAGTCGTTGTCCTGGTCGGTGTCGACGCGGACGGTCCCGGCGGCCGGGTCGTAGAGCATGCCGAACTTGTCGGTGGTGTCGCCGTCGCGGTTGACGTCGCCCTTCATGTCACCGGTGGCGGTGATCGACTCGCTGAAGCGGCTCCACTGGAAGTTGCCCTCGGGCGCCTTCCAGCTCTGGCCGCCCGCGGTGAAGGAGCCGCCGGAGGGGGCGACCGGGGTGATCTGCGCGCGCCACGTGGCGTCGTTGTCGGCGATCGGGTCGGTCGCGGTGACCCAGTCGACGATCTTGCGCTCGCCGGTGGTGGTCTTCTGCAGCGCCGGGTGGGCGATGTCGACGCCGGAGTCCAGGATGCCGATGGTCACGCCGCGGCCGTCGGCCTGCGGGTTCTTCGCGACGAAGTCCACCGCACCGGTCTCGAAGGACGGGTTGTACGGGTTCTTCGCCGGGGTGTTCTTGTCCGGCGCCGGGTAGCTCTCGGTGGCGGTCTTCTGCGCCTGGCCGGACTCCTTGCCCGCGTCGGGGCGCGGGTCCGGGAGCTGGATCTCGTGCTTGAGGTCCAGGGCGTGCACGGAGGACAGCTTGGCGGCCGCCTTCAGGGCGGCTTCGGCCTTGCCGGTCGGCAGGGTGGCGCGGACGTAGCCGAGCTTGTCGTTGGTCTGGCCGACCGACGCGCCCTGGACCGCGGTGAGCTGGTCCGCGACCTGCTTGGTCTGGCCGGGGGCGGTGGCCACCATGACGGTGACGGTCGCGTCGCCCTTGGCCTTGGCCTCCTGCAGCAGTTCGGCGTCGGCCGAACCGAGCTTCTGGTCGGCCGACTTGACGGCCGGACCGGTGCCCGGCGTACCGGTGCCGGTGCCGGTCGCCGCGAACACGGGCATGGCGCCCGCGGTCGCGAGAGCGGCCACCAGACCGGCCGCGGCCGCGACGCGTGCGACGCGCCGGGCCCCGGATATCGAACTGGGGGATTCGAAGGTCATCAGCATCCCTGGATAAGTGAAAGATACGGTCCGGATTTCGGTGCCGGATGACCGGTCAGCTTTGCGCACGTGACAGGTGTTTGGGGAGCCTTGTCATTGACCGAGACCTGACATGGCGGACACCCGCCAGGTCGCTGTGTGCGCCACTGGGGACGTATCGGGGCATAACGCTGCGAAACGCAGGGGCTGATGAGTTGCTTTGTCGACTTACCGGCCTTGTGACACGTGTGAGCCGTCGATCACCTGCGGGGCGGGGTGTGACAACTTTCGGCGTCTCAGCGCTCGCGCGTGCGCGCGTAGTGGCGCGAGGCCTTCGCCCGGTTTCCGCACACGGCCATCGAGCACCAGCGCCGCGTGCCGTTGCGTGAGGTGTCGTGGAAGTGCAGCACGCAGGTCTCCCAGGCGCACTTGCGGATCCGCTCGGGGGAAGTGCCCAGCAGCTCCAGGTAGTTGCGGGCGGCCGTCCAGGCGGGGCCCCACGACGGGTCGTCGAACTCGGCCCGCTCGCCCGGACCTTCGGCGGTCAGCGTCGCGCGGATGCGGCCGTGCTCCAGCACGGCGTCCACCAGGGTGCGCGCACTGTCGTCGGTCGGGTCGGCGACCGCCCGGGCCAGGGCCTCGCGGGCGGTCAGCAGGTGGATCAGGGTCGGCGCGTCGGCGCGGAAGCGGCGCTCCAGCCCGACGCTGCGCAGCCAGAGGGCGAGGCCCTCCATCCGGGTCAGCCCGAAGGCGCCGGCGAAGAGGTCGGTGAGCTCGCCCTCGCGCATCCAGCGGGTGTTCAGCAGGTCCAGGCAGATCGGCTCGCCGGTCAGGGGGCGGGGATCCGTCGCCTCGGTCGCCATCTCGCCCCTCCTTCATGCCCTGTACGGACTGCTCTGCCCGCCTTGCTAACCCGTCAAGGGTACGTGGCCGGTTGACGGGCGCGCCTCTAACCATTAATGTCAATTTAGAAGGTTAGACAACATCGCCCGAACCTGAAGGGGGGACAGCCGTGACGGCTGTCATCAGCACGCTGCGCACCGGCCACATCGGCCTCAACGTCACCGACCTCGCCCGCTCGCTCGCCTTCTACCGCGAGGCCCTGGGCTTCGAGCTGCTCGGCGAGGGCACGGAGGAGGGCCGCCGCTTCGCCTTCCTCGGACAGGACGGCGAGCTCGTCCTCACCCTGTGGCAGCAGGCCGAGGGCGCGTACGTCCCGACCGCGGCCGGACTGCACCACCTGGCGTTCACCGCCGGCGGGATCGACGAGGTCGAGGCCTACGAGGTGCGGCTGCGCGAGCTCGGCGTCGCCTTCGCCTATGACGGCGTCGTCGCCCACCGCGAGGGCTCCGCCTCCGGCGGGATCTTCTTCCACGACCCCGACGGCACCCGCCTGGAGATCTCCGTACCCAAGGGCGCCGAAGGCGCCTCCGCCCCCACCGCGGGGGCTCCCACCTGCGGCTTCTTCTAAACCCTCGTAAGTCGCATCCTCGACAGGAGGTCACCGTGGACCGTGTGGACCGCTACCACCAGGGCTCGCTGGCCGTGCAGGAAAGGGTCGGCGTACGCGAGCTCGCCGAGCGCGTCGGCCGCTCGATCGGCGCGGGCATCAAGGACGTCGCCGCCGACTTCCTCGCCCGCCAGCCCCACCTGGTCGTCGGCGCCGCCGACGCGGCCGGGCGGCTGTGGGCCTCGCTGCTCACCGGCCCGCCCGGCTTCGTCCGGGCCACGGGCACCGACCGGATCGCGGTGACCGGCGGGCTCCCGGCCGGCGACCCGCTCGCCGGGGCGCTCGCCACCGCCGGCACCCGCGTCGGGACCATCGCCCTCGACCCGCGCACCCGCCGCCGGATGCGGCTCAACGGAATCCTGGAGCCGGCCCCGGGCGGGTTCGAGGTCGCGGCCGAGCAGGTCTTCGCCAACTGCCCCAAGTACCTCCAGAAGCGGCAGCCGCTGGAGCTCGCCGCCGAAGGGCCCGGGGTCGTACGGCGCGGGGCCGCGCTCACCGCCGGCCAGCAGCGGGCCGTCCGGGCCGCCGACACCTTCTTCGTCGCGACCACCGCCGAGGACGGTACGGACGCCAGCCACCGCGGCGGGCTGCCCGGCTTCGTGGAGGTGCTCTCGCCGGCCGAGCTGTCCTGGCCCGACTACCCGGGCAACGCCATGTTCCTCACCCTGGGGAACCTGGCCGCCGACCCGAGGGCCGGGCTGCTGTTCCCGCACTGGGAGACCGGTGCGGTGCTCCAGCTCAGCGGCCGGGCCCGGACGGAGTTCGCCGCCGACGGCAGCCGCAGCGTCCGCTTCCGCATCGAGTCCGTGGTGGAGGCCCTGCACCCCGGACGGCTGCGCTGGAGCGCTCCGGAGTACTCGCCGGCGAACCCGGCGCCGCCCTCTCACCGCGGCAGCACCACCAGGTAGGCGGCGGGCTCCCGGCCGCCCGAGGCGGTCAGGGCGGCGCGGATGACCGCGGCCTGCTGCTCGGGCCAGTCGCGGAGCTTGCGCGGGGTGATGTGCAGGACGGTCACCCCGAGCCGCTCCAGCGTCTCGCGCTTGCGCACCGCCTCCGACCACTCCTCGTCCTCGCCCTGCCGGGGCGCCCGGGTGTCGATCTCCACGGCGACGGCCTGCTCCGGCCAGTACGCGTCCACCCCGCCCAGGTGCGGGCCGCCGGGCAGGCGCAGGTCCACGTTCCAGACCGGCTCGGGGAGCTCGTGGCCGCCGACCAGCTGGTACAGCCGGTCCTCGGCAATGGCCCGCCCCTCGGCGAGGAGGGACTCGACGGCGTCCACGACGTGCGGCCGGTTCAGCAGCCGTGCCACCGTCAGCTCCCGCACGACGGCCGCCGGTTCGCAGTGCCCGGCGCGGACGGCCTCGCTGAGCAGGCGGCGCACGGTGCCGGCGTCGGACAGCTGGGCCACCGCGTCGGCCAGGGCCCGGGCCACCGGGGCCACGGGCAGGCCCGTCACCTCCAGGGGGCGGGGCGGGGTGTGCGTGCGGACGATCCGCACCGTGCCGACGGAGCGCAGGCGGCGGGTGTGCGGGACGAGCACGTCGATCTGGGGGAGGGAGAGCAGGGCGGGGGCGGAGGCGAACCGGTACAGCGCGAGCGCCGCCAGGCCGGTGATCATGGCCTCGCCGCCGCGGCGGGCCGCGTACAGCAGGGAGGCGTGCAGCCGCTCCTCGGTCGTCGCGACGCCGGGGTGCAGGAGGAAGACGCCCGGGAGGATCTCCTGCCAGGAGCGGTCGGCGGCGTCGGAGGCGCTGACGCCGTGCTCGCGGAGCTGCGCGAGGGTCAGCACGCGGGGGCGGCTGTCGGCGAGGTGGGCGAGGGGGAGGGGTGCGTTGTGGTTCATGTCGCGGAGTTTCCCGCCCGGGGGCGGCTCCCTAACCACTGTTACGGTTCCGTCGACAAATCAGGACAAGCCCGCACTAAAGTACGGCCGTTCGATCGCCGATACCGCTGTTCGCCTGTCGGGGTCGCCGCTGCGCGGGGCCCGTCCCCTCCCTGCCCCTTCCCGAAACCGGGGCTCCGCCCCAGACCCCGCGCCTCAAACGCCGGCGGGGCTGATTTCAGCCCGCGCGGCGTGTGAGCGCTTTCGGGAAGGGGCGGGGCTGGGGAACGGCTCCGCGCAGCGGTCAGCGGTCAGCGGTCAGGCGGTGGCGGCGGCCGCGTCGCAGGACTGGGCGCGCAGGGCGCGGGCCAGGTCGTCGCGGGCCTCCAGGACCAGGCGCCGCAGCGCCGGGGCGGCATCCGCGTGCGCCGCCAGCCACGCGTCGGTGGCCTCCAGCGTCCGCGGATCGTCCTGCAGCGCCGGGTACATCCCGCGCACCACGTGCATCCCGATCTGGATCGACCGCTCCGCCCAGATCCGCTCGATCACCTCGAAGTAGCGGTCGGCGTACGCGGCCAGCAGCCCCCGCTGCGACGGCTGCTGCATGCCCGCGATCGTCGCCTCCACCAGCGCGTTCGACAGCGCGTCCGACTCCACGACGGCGGCCCACGCCTGGTCCTTGACCGCCTCCGAGGGCCGCGCCGCCAGGCACCGCACCTGGTGCCGCTTGCCCGAGGCCGTGTCGTCGCGCGCCAGCTCCGCGTTCAGCGCGGCCTCGTCCACCGCGCCGTGCGCGGCCAGCGGCAGCAGGAAGTCCCAGCGCAGCTCCTGGTCGACCTCCAGCCCGTCGATCCGCGCCGACCCGTCGAGCAGCCCCAGCAGCAGCTGGAAGTCGCCCTCGCTCGCCGCGCCCGCGGCGAAGAACCGGGCCCACGTCAGCTGGTGCTCCGACCCCGGCTCGGCCCGCCGCAGCTCCTGCAGCGCCCCCGCCGCCAGCACCCGGCCGCCCTGCTCGCGCCATTCGGGCGCCGCGTAGTGGGTGACCGCGGTGAGCGCCTGCGCGTGCAGCATCTGCAGCACGCCGACGTCGCTCTCCCGGCCGGCGTGGGCCAGGACGAGGGAGACGAAGTCCCGGGCCGGCATCAGCCCGTCGCGCGTCAGGTTCCACAGCGCCGACCAGCACAGCGCCCGCGCCAGCGTGTCCGCGACGTCGCCGAGCCGCAGCCGCAGCGTCTCCAGCGAACGCTCGTCGAAGCGGATCTTGCAGTAGGTCAGGTCGTCGTCGTTGACGAGAACCAGGTCGGGCCGATCCTGCCCGGCCAGCTCCGCCACGGTCGTCCGCGCGCCCGCGACGTCCGCCTCGGCCTGCGCGTAGCGGACCAGCGCCCCGTCCTGCAGCCGGTACAGGCCGACCGCGACCCGGTGCGGGCGCAGCTCCTCGCCCTCCTGGAGCACGGCCAGCTCGGTGATACGCCCGCCGGCGTCGTACGTCACCACCGGCGTCAGCACGTTCACGCCCGCTGTCTGCAGCCACGCCCGCGACCACTCGGCCATGTCCCGCCCGGAGACCTCGCCGAGCACCGACAGCAGGTTGTCCAGGGTGGTGTTGCCGTAGGCGTTGGCCTTGAAGTAGCGCCGCGCGCCCTCCAGGAACGCCTCCCGGCCCACGTACGCGACGAGCTGCTTGAGGACGGCCGCACCCTTGGAGTACGTGATGCCGTCGAAGTTGAGCTTGGCGGCCTCCAGGTCGCGGATGTCGGCCGTGATCGGGTGGGTGGAGGGCAGCTGGTCGGCCCGGTAGGCCCACGCCTTGCGGTTGTTGGCGAAGGTGACCCACGCCTGGTCGAAGCGGGTCGCCTCCACCTGCGAGAAGGAGCCCATGAAGTCCGCGAAGGACTCCTTCAGCCACAGGTCGTCCCACCACTTCATGGTGACGAGGTCGCCGAACCACATGTGGGCCATCTCGTGCAGGATCGTGTTGCAGCGCCGCTCGTACGCCGCCCGGGTGACCTTGCCGCGGAAGATGTACTCCTCGCGGAAGGTCACCATCCCCGGGTTCTCCATGGCGCCCAGGTTGTACTCGGGCACGAAGGCCTGGTCGTACTTGCCGAACGGGTACGGGAAGTCGAAGTGCTCGTGGAAGAAGTCGAAGCCCTGCTTGGTGACGAGGAAGACGTCGTCGGCGTCGAAGTGCTTGGCGAGCCCCTTGCGGCACATCGCGCCCAGCGGGATCGTCAGGTCCCCGCGGGTGTAGGTGTCCGTCACGTAGTGGTACGGGCCCGCCACCACACAGGTGATGTACGTGGAGATCGGCGCGGTCTCGGCGAACCGCCAGACCCCGCCCTCGCGGGACTCCTCGGCGCCGTTGCTCCACACCTGCCAGCCCTCGGGCGCGGTCACCTCGAAGCGGTAGGGCGCCTTCAGGTCCGGCTGCTCGAAGTTGGCGTAGACCCGCCGGGCGTCGGCCGGCTCGTACTGGGTGTAGAGGTAGACCTCGCCGTCCTCGGGGTCCACGAAGCGGTGCATGCCCTCGCCGGTCCGGCTGTACGCGCAGTTCGCGTCGACGACGAGGACGTTCTCGGAGGCCAGGCCGTCCAGGGCGATCCGCGCCCCGTCGAAGACGGCGGCCGGGTCCAGCTCCCGCCCGTTGAGGGTGACGCAGTTCACGGACGGCGCGATCAGGTCCGCAAACGTGGAGGCGCCCGCCGCGGCGGCCCGGAAGCGGATCGTGGTGACCGAGCGGAACGTCCGCGGGCCCTGCTCCGGCTCGGCCTCGTCGACGGCCGACCGCAGGTCGAGCACCACCTCGTACCCGTCGACGGACAGCAGTCCGGCCCGCTCGCGGGCCTCGTCACGGGACAGATTCTCTCCGGGCACGTGCACTCCTTCGTGCGTGGTCGCGATACCTGATCGAATCCTCCCACGGGGGAATGCGGGCGGGTCCGGGCCGGTTGGGCAGGAGGAACACGACCAGACATGCCTTACGTGACGCAAGGAGAGACATGGCCGACACCCAGGTGCGCGAGAAGACCCCGGTCGACTTCTGGTTCGACCCGCTCTGCCCCTGGGCCTGGATGACCTCCCGCTGGATGCTGGAGGTCGAGAAGGTCCGTGACGTCGAGGTCCGCTGGCACGTGATGAGCCTCGCCGTCCTCAACGAGAACAAGCTGGACGAGCTGCCCGAGCGCTACCGCGAACTGCTCGGCCCCAAGGGCTGGGAGCCCGTCCGCGTCGTGATCGCCGCGCAGCAGAAGCACGGCGACGAGGTCACCGGCAAGCTCTACACCGCGCTCGGCACCCGCATCCACAACGAGGCCCTGGGCGCGACCCGCGAGGTCATCGCCGCCGCGCTGGACGAGGTCGGCCTGCCGGCCGAGCTGATCCGCTTCGCCGACTCCGACGAGTACGACGAGGTGCTGCGCGAGTCCCACAACAACGGGATCGAGCGCGTCGGCCAGGAGGTCGGCACCCCGGTGATCTCCGTGCCCGGCGCCGACGGCTCGGAGGTGGCCTTCTTCGGCCCGGTCGTCACCCCGACCCCGCGCGGCGAGGCCGCCGCCCGCCTGTGGGACGGCACCCTCCTGGTCGCCTCCACCCCGGGCTTCTACGAGATCAAGCGGACCCGCGACAAGGGCCCCAGCTTCGAGTAGTCCTTGCCCGACCCACGTACAGGAGACCCCCGTGAGTCACGTCCTCACGGGGGTCTCCTGCTGAACACGCCCGCACGCGAAGGTTGAGAAGACGATCACGAGGCGGGCGGGCCGGTGGCTGCGGTCAGCCCTTGGCGGGGATCAGCAGCGGGGTGTTGGCCTTGGCGTCGGCGTAGCGCCTGGCGACGTCCTGCCAGTTGACGACGTTCCACATCGCCTCGATGAAGTCCACCTTCTGGTTCTTGTACTGCAGGTAGAAGGCGTGCTCCCAGGCGTCGAAGACCAGGATCGGCACCGAGGCCTGGCCGACGTTGCCCTGGTGGTCGTAGATCTGCTCGACGATCAGGCGGCCGCTGATCGGCTCGTACGCGAGCACGCCCCAGCCGGAGCCCTGGGTGGCGGAGGAGGCGAAGGTCAGCTGCTTCTTGAACTTCGCGAAGGAGCCGAAGGACTCGGTGATCGCGTCCGCGAGCTCGCCCACGCCGTCGGCGGCCGTCGGCTCGCCGCCGCCCTCGCCGGTCTTGGGGCTGGCCATGTTGTGCCAGTAGATGCTGTGCAGGATGTGGCCGGAGAGGTGGAACGCGAGGTTCTTCTCCAGGCCGTTCAGCGCGCCCCAGTTCTCCTTGTCGCGCGCCTCCTCCAGCTGCTCCAGCGTGTCGTTGGCGCCCTTGACGTAGGCCGCGTGGTGCTTGTCGTGGTGCAGCTCGATGATCTGCGGGTTGATCACCGGCTCGAGAGCCGAGTACTCGTACGGAAGCTCGGGAAGCGTGTAGATGGCCATGCGTGTGATCCGGTCCCCTCAGCGTGCCAACTGCTTATTGCAATCAATGCGCAACTGCACGCTAGCAGTATCTATTCCGGGTTACGTGCAAGGGGGACCTCCGTAAACACGCAGGCGGGCCCCGTGCGTTCGCACGGGGCCCGCCTCATGGGGCCGTGACCGCTGTGATCAGGTGCCCGTGGCAAGGGCCCGCCGGGCCCGGATCTCGCGCACCCACGCCACCAGCAGCACCATGGCCGCCGCGCCCGAGGACCACAGCAGCTGCGGCCGCGCCGAGTCGTCGAACAGCATCAGCACCAGCACCGCCGCCATCGCCAGCAGCGCCGTCCACGTCAGGTACGGGAAGCACCACATCGGCAGCGTCAGCCGCTCCGGCATGTCCCGCTCCAGCACGCGCCGCAGCCGCAGCTGCGACACCGCGATCAGCGCCCACACGAACAGCAGCACCGCACCGACCGCGTTGAGCATGTAGAGGAACACCGTGTCCGGCCACAGCAGGTTCAGCACCACCGACACGAAGCCGAAGGCCACCGAGGCGAACACCGCCCGGCGCGGCACCCCGCCGGCCGACACCTTCAGCAGCCCCGCGGGCGCCTCCCCGCGCTCGGCCAGCGAGAACACCATGCGCGAGGACCCGTACAGGTTGGCGTTGAGCGCCGACAGCAGCGCCACGAACACCACGATGTTCATGATCTGCCCGGCCGCCGGGATGCCGATGGAGTCCAGGACGGCGACGTACGGGCTCTGCCCGGGCTCCAGCGAGTCCCACGGCAGCAGCGTCACGATGACCAGCATCGAGCCGACGTAGAAGAAGAGGATGCGCCACACGGCGCTGCGCACGGCGCGGGACACCGAGCGCGCCGGGTCGTCCGACTCGGCGGCCGCGATGGTGACGACCTCCAGGCCGCCGAAGGCGAAGATGACGGCGAGCATGCCCGCGACCACCCCGCCGGCGCCCTGCGGGAAGAAGCCGCCCTGCCCGGTCAGGTTGGCCAGGCCGACGGGGTCGGTGTCCGGCAGCAGCCCGAGGATCGCGAGCGTGCCGAGGACGAGGAACAGGACGATCGCACCGACCTTGAGGGCGGCGAACCAGAACTCGAACTCGCCGAAGTTCTTCACCGCGGCCAGGTTGGTGACCGTGAAGACCACCATGAACACCAGCACCCAGAGCCACTGGTCCACCGCCGGCACCCAGCCGTGCGCGATCTTCGCGGCGCCGGTGGCCTCCACGGCCAGCACCACGACCAGCAGGAACCAGTACAGCCAGCCTGCCGAGAAGCCGGCCCAGCGCCCCAGCGCCCGCTCCGCGTACACGGAGAAGGAGCCGGAGGCGGGCATCGCCGCCGACATCTCGCCGAGCGCCCGCATGACCAGCATGGCCAGCGCACCGGCCAGCAGGTAGGAGCAGATGATGGCCGGCCCGGCGATGCCGATGCCGGCGCCGGAGCCCACGAACAGCCCGGCGCCGATCACGCCGCCGAGGCCCAGCATGGTCAGGTGGCGCTGCTTGAGGCTGTGGCTGAGGGGTTCCGCGGGCAGTTCTTGCTCGCGGGGAGGTGCGTCGGGCAGACGGTCGCGCATGAGTGGATGCTCGTACTCTCGTGCTCGGCAGCGGCGGTGGGGCTCTCCGCAGGGGAATTGGCGGGACCCTACAGTCTCACCGGTCGGCGCCCATCCGCGCAAAACGGACGTGGGGTCTGTTCTGACTCGTGATACGGATCACGGTGCCTCGGGGTGTAACCGAGGACTTTGTGCACTCCCAACCAAACCGGGGAGTAGGGCTTTGTGTCGGGCGGCGGTGGGGCGGCGCGGCGGCGCGCACTAGCGTCGGTGATCGTCCCGTCACCCCTCATGGTGATCGTCCCGTCACCTCTCATACATCCGCGGAGCCTTCTGATGAGCACTGCTTCCGTCACCGTCCGCCCCGGCGCCGTCCTGGCCGACCTGCTGCCCGCGAGCCGCGTCCGCGACGTCGCGCTCGTCGTCGGCGGAGCCGCCCTGACCGGCCTGGCCGCGCAGCTCTCCGTGCCCGTCCCCGGCTCCCCGGTCCCGGTCACCGGCCAGACCTTCGCGGCGCTGCTCGTCGGCACCGCCCTCGGCGCCCGCCGCGGCTTCCTCTCGCTCGGGCTGTACGCCCTGCTCGGCGCGGCCGGCATGCCCTGGTTCGCGCAGGGCACCTCCGGCGCGGGCGGCGCCTCCTTCGGCTACGTCCTCGGCATGGTGCTCGCCTCCGGCATCGTCGGGGCCCTCGCCCGGCGCGGCGCCGACCGCTCGGTGCTGCGCACCGCCGGCGCGATGGCGCTCGGCTCCGCCGTGATCTACGCGGTGGGCGTGCCGTACCTGGTGCTGGCCACCGGGATGTCCTTCGGCGCGGCCGTCGCGGCGGGCCTGACCCCGTTCCTGGTCGGCGACGCCCTGAAGGCGGCGCTGGCCATGGGCGCGCTGCCGACCGCATGGAAGCTGGCGGGACGCCGCGGCTGACCCCGTACGGACTTCCCTGCCGGCGCCTGCGCAGCAGCCCCGGACCGCGCGCTCGCGGTCCGGGGCTGCTGCCTTTGCGGGGGCCGGTCAGGCGGCGTCGACCGCGGCCTCGGCAGCGGTGTCGGCAGCGACCTCGCCCTTGCGGCGGGCGTTGCGCACCACGCCGACGGCGATCACGACGGCGGCGACGAGCAGGGAGTACAGCACCGTCTCGCGGTTGTCCTTGTCGTACAGCATGTAGCCGAGGACGAAGGTGATCATCGCGGCGGTGGCCCAGGTCAGGTACGGGAAGAGCCACATCTTCACCGTCAGCTTCTCCGGGACCTCGCGGACCAGGATCTTGCGCATCCGCAGCTGGGTCAGGCAGATGACCAGCCAGACGAAGAGCGCGATCGCGCCGGAGGAGTTCAGCAGGAAGCTGAAGACCGTGTCCGGGGAGGTGTAGTTGAAGTAGACGGCGATGAAGCCGAACACCACCGAGCCCAGGATGGCGGCCGTGGGCACGCCGTTCTTGCTGGTCTTGGCGAAGGCCTTGGGCGCGTCACCGCGCTCGCCCAGCGAGAACGCCATGCGGGAAGCGGTGTACAGGCCCGAGTTCAGGCAGGACAGCACGGCCGTCAGGACGATCACGTTCATGATCTGGCCGGCGTGGGCGATGCCGATCGAGTCCAGGGCGGCGACGTAGGAGCCCTTGTCGACGATCGACTTGTCGTTCCACGGCAGCAGGGTCAGGACGATGAAGATCGAGCCCAGGTAGAAGACGCCGATGCGCCAGATCACCGAGTTGGTGGCCTTGGTGACCGCGCGGCGCGGGTCCTCGGACTCGCCGGCCGCCAGGGTGACGATCTCGCTGCCCATGAAGGAGAAGACGACCATCAGCACACCGGTGAGGACCGAGCCCCAGCCGTTCGGCATGAAGCCGCCGGCGTCGGTGAGGTGGGCGAAGCCCGCGCCCGGGTTGTCCGAGCCCGGCAGCACGCCGAAGACGGCGAGCATGCCGACGACCACGAAGGCGCCGATGGCGACGACCTTGATGCCCGCGAACCAGAACTCGAACTCGCCGTAGGAGGCGACGGAGCCGAGGTTGGTGGCCGTCAGGACCACCATCACGATCAGGGCCCAGGCCCACTGCGGGACGGCCGGGACCCAGCCTTCGAGGATCTTCGCGCCGGCGGTCGCCTCCACGGCGAGCACCACGACCCAGAAGAACCAGTACAGCCAGCCGATGGAGAAGCCGGCCCAGCGGCCCAGCGCCCGGTCGGCGTAGGCCGAGAAGGAGCCCGAGTTCGGGCTGGCGGCGGCCATCTCGCCGAGCATGCGCATCACGAAGACGACCATCGCGCCCACGAGGAGGTACGAGATCAGGATGGCGGGGCCGGCCTTGGCGATACCGCCGCCGGAGCCGACGAACAGGCCGGCGCCGATGACACCGCCAATGGCGATCATGGAGAGGTGGCGGTTCTTGAGACCGGCCTTGAGACCGTCGGAGGGCTGGGCGGAACCGGGTTCGCCGGTGGGGCCGCCTGCCTTCTGAAGGGTCGTCGTGGTGCTCATGGACGAATCCTTAGGTTCTCGGGTGGAGAGTTCCGGCATTCAAACCCGAGACCTGCGCCGGTCGGAAGACCCGCGTCCGGATCGTTGCGAAGGACCAAGGTCCCGGACCTTGGTCCCACCGTGTCTCATCTGCACTCTTTGGGTTTACTTGAGCTTTAGAAGTGACTTACGCGACACCCTGCCGTGATCTGTCGGGGTCCCTCGTGACACACTCGGGGCATGCGCGTGTACCTCGGATCCGACCATGCCGGCTTTGAGCTCAAGAACCACCTGGTGGACTGGCTCAAGAACAACGGCCACGAGCCCGTCGACTGCGGGCCCCACATCTACGACGCCGTCGACGACTACCCGCCGTTCTGCCTGCGCGCCGCGGAGAAGACCGCCGCGGACGCCGACAGCCTCGGCATCGTGATCGGCGGCTCCGGCAACGGCGAGCAGATCGCCGCCAACAAGGTCAAGGGCGTCCGCGCCATCCTGGCCTGGAGCGTCGAGACCGCGAAGCTCGGCCGCGAGCACAACAACGCCAACGTGATCTCCGTCGGCGGCCGGATGCACACCCAGGAGGAGGCCACCTCCTTCATCGAGGCCTTCCTGGCGACCCCGTACTCCGGCGAGGAGCGCCACACCCGCCGCATCGACATGCTCTCCGCGTACGAGCAGACCGGCGACCTCCCCCCGATCCCGGCCCACCACCCGCAGGACCAGTAGGACATGCGTGCCGCCGGACCCGCGGGGTCCGGCGGCACTGCCGTTCCCGCGTTCCCGCGGCCGACCCGGAGGCGGCCGCGGAGGCAGACCCGAGGAGAGCAGCCGTGCCCGAGGGGCATACGATCCACCGCCTCGCCCAGGACCACACCGAGCGGTTCGCCGCCCGGCCGGTCCGGGTGAGCAGCCCGCAGGGCCGGTTCGCCGAGAGTGCCGCGCTGCTCGACGGGCGGGAGCTGGAGAGTGCCGAGGCGCACGGCAAGCACCTGTTCCTGGAGCTCGGCGACGCCTGGATCCACATCCACCTCGGCCTCTTCGGCAAGCTCGGCTTCGGCCCGGTGCCGGCCCCGCCGGCCGCGGACACCGTACGGCTGCGGCTGCTGAACGA
Organism: Streptomyces sp. NPDC032472; assembly: GCF_040636955.1. Classification (NCBI taxonomy): domain Bacteria; kingdom Bacillati; phylum Actinomycetota; class Actinomycetes; order Kitasatosporales; family Streptomycetaceae; genus Streptomyces; species Streptomyces sp. NPDC032472. The sequence goes on along the minus strand of NZ_JBEZVK010000010.1, from coordinate 139,978 downwards.
GGAGCACCACGCCGACCTGCGCGGTCCGACGGCCTGTGCGCTGATCGGCGAGGCGGAGAAGAAGGCGATACACGACCGGCTCGGGCCGGACCCGCTGCGGGCCGCCGACGACCCGGACCGGGCGTGGAAGCGGATCTCCCGCTCCCGCACCACCATCGCCGCGCTGCTCATGGACCAGAAGGTCGTCGCCGGGGTCGGCAACGTGTACCGCGCCGAGGTCCTCTTCCGGCACGGCATCGACCCGTACCGGCTGGGCAAGGACGTCGCCCGGGCCGAGTGGGACGCGATGTGGGCGGACCTGGCGGTGCTGATGCGGGAGGGCGTGCGGAAGAACCGCATCGACACCGTGCGCGACGAGCACCTGCCGGAGGTCATGGGGCGGCCGCCCCGGGTCGACGACCACGGGGGTGAGGTGTACGTCTACCGGCGGGCGCACCTGCCGTGCCACGTCTGCGGCTCGGAGATCCGCACCGCCGACCTCGCCGCCCGCAACCTCTTCTGGTGCCCGGGCTGCCAGACCCGCTAGCCGCGGCCGGGCGGTCCCGCTGCGCGGAGCCCTTCCCCGCCCCGCCCTTTCACCGTTTCCCGGGGCTCCGCCCCGGACCCCGCGCCCCAAACGCCGGCGGGGCTGGATTTCCAGCCTAGAAGCGGTGGCTGAGCCAGGGGGTGACATCGCCCGCGAAGGCCCGGGAGGCTTCGCGCAGAGCGCCCGGGCGGAGTTCACGGACCCGCCCCGCCCCCGCGAGGGAGGCCAGCGTGATCCCGCCGAGGTACGCAGAACCCAGCTCCCGCACGGACAGGGCCAGCTCGGCCGCGTCCCCCGTACGCACGCATCGCACCCCACCCCCCGCGCCGCCCGCGGCCGTCAGCCGCCACCGCCCCGCGTTCCACGGGCAGAAGCCGTCCTCCACCTCCAGCACCACGTCCACCGCGGCCCCGTACCCCCGCGCCTCCAGCGCCCCCGGCAGATCCACCACCCGCAGGTGCAGCGCGTCCCGCTGCAGCACCCGTACCCGCCGCACGTCGTTCACCAGGTGCAGCAGCGGATCGTCCACCGGCCGGTCGTTCGCCCGTACGTGCCAGGTCAGGTCCATCTCGAAGAGGTACCGCCACAGCGCCGCGTACGCAGCCGGGTGCAGCGCGTCCACCGCGTCGACCAGGACCTTGCCGTCCGCGCCGCTCAGCTCCCAGTCCATCCGCAGCCGGTACCGCGCGTACCCGACGACCTCGCCGCCCGCGTCCTCGGCCACCACGCACTTCAGCGGCGACGCCCCCTCCCGCCGCGACTGCGGGTCCACCAGCGCCAGCCGCTCCCACCCCGGCTGCCGGGCCGGCATCCCCGGCCGGTCCTTCACCAGGGCGGCGTACACCCGCTCGCAGTCGGCCAGGGCCTTCTCCGGGTCCACGAGCCGCAGCCGCACCCCGTCCGTCCCCGGCGGCACCTCCAGTCGGACCCGGGTGGTGTCGATGTCGACCGACAGGGCGTAGGCGGCCGTGCCGTAGCCGAAGCGCCCGTAGATCTCCGGCTCCGAGGCCGTCAGCACGGCGACCGGCTCGCCACCCGCACGGATGTCGTCCAATTGGCGGCGCATCATCGAGGTCAGCACGCCGCGCCTGCGGTGGGTCGGCGCCACGCCGACCATCGTCACGCCCGCCGCCGGGACGAGGGCGCCGCCCGGCACCGACAGCCGGAAGCTGAACGCCCCGGCCGAGCCGACGCAGCTCTGCCCGTCCCAGACGCCCAGCGAACGCTCGGGCTCCGTCAGGGAGCGGTAGAGCGCCCGCTCCTCGGGGGATTCCGGCACGCCTCCGAACGCCAGTTCAAGGTGCTCGTGCCAGACATCCCACTCGTCAGCCTGCAATACGCGCGTATCAAGAGCCATGCGGCATCCCTACCAGGGCAATACGTCCCGGTCGATCTGTTTTCGGACCCTCCCAGGGCCGCCGGAAGGCCGTCCGAAGGCGGTCGGAGGGCAGCGGTACGGGGGTACCGCTGCGCGCCCGCAGTCATGATGGATAGGGTCCCGAAAGACATGGCCGGAGCACGTGTGGAGACGCTCTTGGCCCGGGCGCGCATGCTGTCGCACCGGGCACGCACCGCCCTGCGCAAGTCCGCCGTCGACTACTTCCGCGGCGACGCCTCCGACTGGCTGGCCTTCGCCGGGCTGCTCGCGACCGTCCCCGCCATCGCCTGCGGCACCCTCATGCTCCCGGTGTGGTTCTCGCCCGCCGCCCTCGTCCTGCCCATCGTCGCGGGCGGCCTGCTGCTGCGCCCCGCCAGCCTCCTCGCCCTGTACGCGGCCTCCGCGGCCGCCCTGATCGTCGAGGCCCTCGTCCTCGGCCCCTACACCGAGGGCCCCGCCCGCGTCACCCCCGGCACCGTCCTGGTCGTCGCCGCCTGCGGATTCTTCGGGCTCGTCATCGCCCAGTTCCGCAGCCGCGTGGGCGTCCCCTGGCGGCGCGGCGGCACCATGCTCTTCGACCTGCGCGAACGCATCCGCGTCCAGAGCAAGCTGCCCACCCTGCCCCGCGGCTGGCACCGCGAGATGGCCCTGCGCCCCGCCGGCGGCCAGTCCTTCTCCGGCGACTTCGTCGTCGCCGCCCGCACCAACGGCGGCCGCACCCTGGAGGTCGTCCTGACCGACGTCTCCGGCAAGGGCATGGAGGCCGGCTCCCGCGCCCTGCTCCTGTCCGGCGCCTTCGGCGGCCTCCTCGGCGCCCTGCCCCCGCACGGCTTCCTGCCCGCCGCCAACGGCTACCTCCTGCGCCAGGACTGGGACGAGGGCTTCGCCACCTCCATCCACCTCGTCCTGGACCTCGAGAGCGGCGACTACGAACTCCTCTCCGCCGGCCACCTGCCCGCCCTGCAGCTCTCCGCGGGCACCGGCCGCTGGCAGGAGAAGTCCGGCGAAGGCCCGCTGCTCGGCGTCTACGACGGCGCCGCGTTCGAACCCACCCGCGGCAACCTGCGCCGCGGCGACGTCCTGATGCTCTTCACCGACGGGCTCGTCGAGACCGCCGACCGCGACATCAGCGAGGGCATCGACCGCCTCACCGGAGAGGCCGACCGGTACGTCGCCGCCGGCTGGGAGGGCGCCGCCTGGCACCTCATCGAGAAGGTCGCCAAGGACGTCAACGACGACCGGGCGCTGCTCCTGATCCGCCGCGCCCCGTAGGCGCGTCCTTGGTGGGGTTTCCCCCACCCCGGATGCGCCGGGCCCCGCCATGGCCGCCGACCGGCCCCGCTCCGTAGCGTCGAGGCGCGAGCACGACACGACGACACGGCGGAGGCGGTTGACCCATGGGGTTCCGGAGCAGCAGGCGGCAGCGCGAGAGCGGGCAGGCGGCGTACGACACCACGGCCGCCGTCGAACTGCGCGGCGTACGCAGGGAGTACGGGCGCGGCGCCGCGGCGGTCCACGCGCTGCGCGGGATCGACCTCAGCCTGCCGCGCGGCAGCTTCACCGCCGTCATGGGCCCCTCCGGCTCCGGCAAGTCCACCTTCCTGCAGTGCGCCGCCGGACTCGACCTTCCCACCGCCGGCTCCGTCCGCCTCGGTGGCAGCGAGATCACCGGCATGAACGAGAACGAGCTCACCGAGCTCCGCCGCAGCCGCCTCGGCTTCGTCTTCCAGGCGTTCAACCTGCTGCCCTCCCTCACCGTCGAGCAGAACGTGCTGCTCCCGATGCGGCTCGCCGGCGGCGGCACCTCCGGGCAGGTCCGCGCCCGGGCCGCCGACCTGCTCGCCCGCGTCGGCCTCGACGGCAAGGGCAGCCGCCGCCCCGCCGAGCTCTCCGGCGGCCAGCAGCAGCGCGTCGCCATCGCCCGCGCCCTGATCACCCGCCCCGACGTCGTCTTCGCCGACGAGCCCACCGGCGCCCTCGACACCACCACCGCCGCCGAGGTCCTCGGCCTCCTGCGGGCCGCCGTCGACTCCCTCGGCGCCACCGTCGTCATGGTCACCCACGACCCGGCGGCCGCCGCCCACGCCGACCAGGTGCTCTTCCTCGCCGACGGGCTCATCGCCGACCGGCTCCCGAACAGCTCCGCCGCCACCATCGCCGCCCGGATGACCGCCCTCACCGCACCGGCGTACGCGGGAGCAGCCGCCTGATGCCGCGACGGGACACCGGCCGCCCCCGAGGTCGTCGCCGTCTACACCCGCGGCCTCGGCCTCGGCCTCGGCCAGGTCACCCTGCCGGCCGCGGACCTCGCCGGCCGCACCACCGCCGGGCGCCCGACGGAACTCCTGGTCCGCGGCCCGGTCCCCGCCGCCGTGGCGGGCGGCGCGATCCCGGCCGCGCAGTGGACGGCGCAGCAGAGCCTGGACCGGGCCCTGGGCGCCTGGGCCAACACCACCATGGCGGCCGTCCTCGGCGGCTTCGCGGCCGTCGCCGCCGCCAACACCCTGGTGATGACGGTCCTCGACCGCCGCCGCGAGCTGCGGATGCTGCGCCTTATCGGCTCCACACGCCGCCAGGTGCTGCGCATGCTGCGCTGGGAGGCCCTGCTCATCGGCGGCGCGGGCACCGCCCTCGGCACCGCGATCGCCCTGGCCACCCTGACCCCGCTGACCAGGGCGGTCACCGGAGCACCCCCGCACATCCCGCCGCTGCTCCACACCTCCATCGCGGCGGCCGTGCTGGGCCTCGGGCCGGCCGCGACGCTGATCCCGGGCCGCTGGGCGCTGCGGGCCGCGGGCCGGCCCTGAGACGAGCCCGAGGGGTGTTCCGGCCGCCCCGGGCCGCCGTCAGTCGAAGCGGATGTGCCGGACGCCGACCAGTGCGCGCCGCAGCCGCCCGCGCAGCGCGCCGTCGGTGTCCGGGGCCGCCCGCAGCCCCGACAGCTCCGCGACCCGGCCCGCGACCTGGGACACCGTCAGGCGGTCCGTGGCCAGGTGGTCGGCGAACTCCGGCGCCCGCAGCGCCTCCAGGCAGCCGTCCAGCCGGGACACCGCGAAGCTCTCCCGCTTCAGCCCGAGCCCGAGACCGCGCTCCCGCAGCCGGCGCAGTACGGTCTCCCGCTCGGCCAGCAGCGCGAAGTGCCGTACGTCGTGGCCCGCCTCCCGCAGCCGCCCCACGGTCTCGTCCAGGTACCGCGGCTCGGTGACCGTCATCGGCACCAGCACCGGCCCCGGATGTCGGCTCGCGGCCAGGTCCAGCACCTCGAACACGCCCTGCCGCCACGCCGGCAGGTCCTGGAAGTCCCCGCGCAGCGGCTCCGGCAGCATCCGGTGCAGCCCGAAGCCCACGTGCTCCGGATCGCACACCACACTGCCCGGCAGCCGCCGGTGCAGCTCGTACGCGGTCTGCGTCTTCCCGCCCCCGAAAGGCCCGTTGAGCCAGACGATCACCGGGCCGCCGCCGACCAGGCGCTGATGCCCAGCCTGCCGGTGTTGCCGAGGTCCACCGGGGCCGTCAGCTCCACGGTCACCCGGGGCGCCCCCGGCTTGGGCGTCACCTCCACCGCCCAGCCCTCTACGGCGGGCACGGTGGAGTCGGTCACGGTGTTGCGCCACAGCATCCCGAAGGACGCCTCCTGCCCCGGCTGGAGCGTCACCCGCTCGGCGGGCGCGTCCATGCTCGGCACGCCCGTGGTGATGTCGGCCGAGCCGTGCTTCACCTCCGCCTCCACCGGCGCCCGCTTCTTGTCCAGCAGCCTGATCTGCGGATGGCCTTCCAGCTCGTACGGCGCGGTGCCGCAGTTGACCAGCCGTACGCTCGCCATCCGCAGGCCCATCGCGGCGTCCCCGCCTCCTTCGAGCACCCGCACCCCGCCCTCGGGGCACGCCCCGGCGGACGCCGGGGCCGACGGTCTCGCCGCGGCCGGTCCTCCACCGGAGGGGGACTGCGGTCGCTCCCAGCCCGGGCCGCCCGGCCGGGTCTCCCGACTGCTCGGCCCCGGTGCGGCCGCCGGGGCGGGCGGTGTGCTGCATCCCGCCAGCGCGGCCACGGCCGCCGCGACCCCAATGAGCCCTGCTGTCCTGCGTATTGCACCCATCCACCGACCGTACGACACCCCTGGGCACCACGCCGCCCCCGCCGCCCCACCGGCGTGGCGCCGCCGCCCGAGCCGCGCGAGTGCCGCCCCTGCGACCTCCACCGTCCCGCGCCGCCGGCGCCCCGACCCCGTCGGGGCCGTGCCGTTGCCGGGCCGTGCCGGCGGGCCGCTGACCCCGGCCGGGCAGTGCCGGCGCCGGCCGCCGGTCCCGGCCGGGCAGTGCCGGCGGCCGCGGGCCGCGGACCGGCCACTTTCGCCGGATTGGCCGGTCCGCCCCGGCCGCCCGGCCCCTACCGTGCCGCGCATGGACCGCACCCTCGCCGCCGACCTCGCCCGCCTCCCCGAGCTCCTCGAGACCACCCGCCGCGCCGCCGCCGACGCCCTCGCAGCCCTCGCCGCGCGTCCCGTCGTACCGCCGCCCCCGGCGCAGCCGCCGGCCCCCGAGCCGCTCCCGGACCGCGCCGCCGGCACCGAGGCCGCCCTCGACGCCTTCGCCCGGCGCTGGGCGCCCCGCCTGTCGGCCTCGGCCGGCCCCCGCTACCTCGGCTTCGTCACCGGCGGCGCCACCCCGGCCGCCCTCGCCGGCGACTGGCTGACCGCCGCCCACGACCAGAACTCCAACTCCGCCCTCGACGGCGCCGGCCAGGGCCTGGAGCGCGAGACCGTCGGCTGGCTCCGCGAGCTGTTCGGACTCGGCGCCGCGCAGAGCGGCGCATTTGTCAGCGGCGCCACCCAGTCCAACACCACCGGCCTCGCCATCGCCCGCGAATGGCTCGGCGAACGCCTCGGGGTCTCCCCGGCCGAGGACGGGGCCGCCGCCCTCGGACCCGTCCGCGTGCTCTCCGGCGCCCCGCACTCATCCATCGCCAAGGCCCTGTCCGTCCTCGGCCTCGGCCGCGCGAGCCTCGTACCGGTGCCCACCCTGCCCGGCCGCGAGGCCGTCGACCCCGCCGCCCTCGACCGCGCCCTCGCCGACACCCCCGGCCCCGCCGTCGTCGTCGCCAACGCCGGCACCGTCAACACCGTCGACTTCGACGACCTGCGCGCCGTCGCCGCCCTCAAGGACCGCCACGACTTCTGGCTCCACACCGACGCCGCCTTCGGCGCGTTCGCCGCGCTCTCCCCGCAGTACTCCCACCTCGTCGACGGCCTCGACGCCTCCGACTCCGTCTGCGTCGACCTCCACAAGTGGCTCAACGTGCCCTACGACAGCGCCGTCCAGTTCACCCGCCGCCCCGACCTCCAGGCCCGCGTCTACCAGAACGCCGCCGCCTACCTCGGCCCCCTCGGCGAGACCCCCGACCTGGTCCACCTCACCCCCGAGAACTCGCACCGGCTGCGCGCCCTGGCCGCCTGGTTCACGCTGTGCGCGTACGGCCGCGAGGGCCACCGCGAGATCGTCGAGCGCGACATCGCCTGCGCCCGGGCCCTCGGCGCGGAACTGGAGCAGGACCCCGCCTTCCGCCTCCTCGCCCCCGTCCGCCTCAACGTCGTCTGCTTCACCCTCGCCGACGACCCGACGCAGGCCCGGCTCACGGCCCTGAGGGAGGCTGCGGCGGCCGAGGTGTTCGTCACCCCGACCGTGTACGCGGGAACCCCCGCCCTGCGCGCGGCGTTCTCCAACTGGCGCACCACGGAGTCGGATGTGCACCGCGCGGCACGGGCGCTCCGCGCGGCGGCGCACCGGACGGCGAAGGGAACCGAACCGCATGACAAATGAGTCGCTCACCCTTGCGGAGGTCGAGGCCCTGGCGCGCGCCGCGCACGAGGGGCAGACCGACAAGGCGGGGCGGCCGTACGCGGAGCACCTCGCGGCGGTCGCGGAGGGCGTCCGCACCCGCGGCGGCAGCGCGGAGCAGCAGGCGGCGGCCTGGCTGCACGATGCCGTCGAGGATGACGCCCTCAGCCGGGCATGGCTGGATTCAGCCGCTCTCCCGCAGTCGGTGAAGGACATGGTCCTGGCGGTCACCAAGCGCCCGGGGGAGCCGGTCGAGGAGTACGCGGCCCGCATCCTCGCCACGCCGGGAGCCTTGCTGGTCAAGGAGGCGGACCTGGCCCACAACGCCGATCCCGTACGCCTGTCCGTCCTGGACGCGCCCACCCGCGAGCGCCTCACGGCGAAGTACGCCCGCGTGCGCTCCCTCCTGGGCCTGCCCACGCCGTGACGCGCCGCTGGCGGAAAACCGTCGCCGATGGACGCTCAGGCGGCGGATAGCGGGGCCCTGTTGGTGGGAGGATGGTCCATGTGGGGGTGTGCGCGGCCGTGCGCCCCAGGCCGAGCCGGGGACGACCGAAGGTGTGATCAGTAGTGGCCATTTCGCTGTCAGTGGTGGTTCTGTTGGCGGTCATCCTGGTGGTGCTGATCCGCGGCAACCACATCAAGGCGGGCCCGGCGATCGTCGCCGTCCTCTTCGGCTTCTTCCTGGCCTCCAGCTCCATCGCGCCGGACGTCAACCGCTTCCTGAACTCCCTCGCGGACACCATCGCGGGCATCAAGCTCTAGCCGTGAGATGCCATGCGGCGCGCCGGACGTTAGCCTGAAGGCGGCATCAGTACGGCGTAACGGACCGAGACTCTCTCCCTCGGCGTCCCGTACGACCCTGCCGCGGGTATCGGAGCCGTCACGCCTTCACCGGCCGTATCGGCACCATCCAAGGCAGGTTGAACGATGAACCGCACACGCCGTCTTGCAGCACTCACGCTCCTCGCCGCCCCCGCGCTCGCGGTGGGCCCGGCCATGGCCGCACAGGCCGCGACCACCACAGCCCCCGCCGCCGCGACGTGCAACGTCGAGGTGGATTCAGCCGGCAAGTACCACCTGTGGGGCCAGGGATTCCCCGCCGGCACGACAGTGACCTACTCCGGGTCCACTTCGGGTTCGGTCACCGTCAACAAGCAGGGGAGGTTCGACCTCGGCGGTCTGAGCGGGAACACGTACGTGGTCAAGACGGCCGACGGCAAGACCACGGTCAACTGCACACCGGTCATGCACTGACCCAACGCTGCAACGCCGAAGGGCCAGGCCGAGGAAACCTCCTCCGACCTGGCCCTTCCGCTGTTCAGAGCGGGTGACGGGAATCGAACCCGCGTAGCTAGTTTGGAAGACTAGTGCTCTACCATTGAGCTACACCCGCAACGCATGCGCGCAGGTCCGGGGGCTGCGGCACGGAGAGCATCCTAGCGGGTCGGGGCGGGGGAGTCACACCGCATTGCGTGCCCGTACGCGGGCCGGGCTGCGGGCGGCCTGAAAGCTTCGTGTAAACGCCGCGTGTCGGAGGGTCTCCGGCCATGTACCCTACGTGTCGCACCGACGGGGTGTGGCGCAGCTTGGTAGCGCGTCCGCTTTGGGAGCGGAAGGTCGTCGGTTCGAATCCGGCCACCCCGACCACCACCATCGCCATCGCGAAGATCGCGTTGTGGGCTGATTGCCGCTTGCGGTTACTATGCAAGCTGCGTGCCCGTGTGTCTGATGTACCGGGCCCGATCCGCTGAAACGCTGAATCGCAGCGACAGCAGACCCCAGCAGTCAGCCACAAGGAGACCGAACCGTGAAGAGCGCCGTGGAGACCCTGAACCCGACTCGGGTTCGGCTCACTGTCGAGGTGCCCTTCGAGGAGCTCAAGGACAGCCTCGACGCGGCGTACAAGAAGATCAACCAGCAGGTCACGGTGAAGGGCTTCCGCAAGGGCAAGATCCCGGCCCGCGTCATCGACCAGCGCTTCGGCCGCGGTGCGGTGCTGGAGGAGGCCGTCAACGACGCGCTCCCGAAGTTCTACACCGAGGCCGTCAACGAGGCCGACCTGAACCCGCTGGGCCAGCCCGAGGTCGACATCACCGAGCTGAAGGACGGCGAGCTGCTGGCCTTCACCGCCGAGGTCGACGTTCGTCCCGAGATCGAGATCCCGGACTTCTCCGGCATCGAGGTCGAGGTCGACGCGGTCGAGGTCTCCGACGAGGACGTCGAGAAGTCCGTCGAGCAGCTGCGGAACCGCTTCGCGTCCACCAAGGACGTCGAGCGCGCCGCCGCCGAGGGTGACGTCGTCACCATCGACCTCGAGGCCAAGGTCGACGGCGAGGTCCTGCCGGACGGCGTCGCCTCCGACGTCTCCTACACCATCGGCTCGGGCGAGCTCCTCGACGGCATCGACGAGGCCGTCAAGGGCCTCGAGGCCGGCGGCGAGGCCACCTTCACCTCGCAGCTGAAGGGCGGCTCCGCCGAGGGCAAGGACGCCGAGGTCACCGTCAAGGTCACCAAGGTCTCCGCCAAGGAGCTGCCGGAGCTGGACGACGAGTTCGCGCAGATGGCGAGCGAGTTCGACACCCTCGAGGACCTCAAGGCCGACAGCCGCAAGCGCCTCGAGAACATGAAGCAGTACGACCAGGCCACGCAGGCCCAGGAGCGCGTCCTGGAGAAGCTGCTGGAGCTCGTCGAGGTGCCGATCCCCGAGAAGCTGCTCGAGGACGAGGTCAACACCCGCAAGCACAACCTGGAGCACCACCAGCTCGGCCAGATGGGCCTGACGCTGGAGAAGTACCTGGAGTTCCAGGGCAAGACGGTCGAGGAGTTCGAGGCCGAGACCAAGGAGCAGGCGATCAAGGGCATCAAGACCCAGTTCGTCCTGGACGCCCTGGTCAACAAGGAGAAGCTGGGCGTCAACCAGGAGGAGCTCACCGAGCACCTCATGCGCCGCGCCGCCTCCTCCGGCATGTCCCCCGACCAGTTCGCCCAGGCGGTCGTCGAGGGCGGCCAGGTCCCGATGCTCGTCGGCGAGGTCGCCCGCGGCAAGGCGCTGGCGCTGGTCGTCGAGGCCGCCAAGGTCGTGGACAGCAACGGTGAGGTCGTCGACCTGTCCGACGAGGAGGACGAGGCCGAGGCCGCGGCCGAGACCGTCGAGGCCGCCGCCGAGGGCGACGCCGCCGAGGGTGAGGACGAGGCCAAGTAAGGCCGCGCCGCACCGGCGCCCGGCAGTGGCGCCGAGCAGTACCCCGGAGGGCCCGTACGCAGCAGCGTGCGGGCCCTTCCGCTTGTGTGCCGGGAGGGCTCCCCCGAGTCCGCCCGTGAGGCTTCCCCACGCCTTCCCGAGCTTTCCCCGGGGCTTCGCGGAAGGCCTCCGAAAGGGCCCCGGAGCTTGCGCTCCGAGCGAACAGTTCGGGAAGCGGGATGGCGTTGTCCGACCTGCGCGTTAGGGTCCATGAATACGAGGGCACGGGAGTACCCGGACGCCGGCGGACAGCTCCGCACCCAACCGGTCCGCGCCCCAGAACGAAACGCTGAGACGGCATGTCGCCGTCGGAGACGAGCAGGTGGATACGTGACGAATCTGAAGCCTTACGCCGCGGGTGAGCCGTCCATCGGTGGCGGCCTCGGCGACCATGTCTACAACCGGCTGCTCGGCGAGCGCATCATCTTCCTCGGCCAGCAGGTCGACGACGACATCGCCAACAAGATCACGGCGCAGCTCCTCCTCCTGGCCGCGGAGCCGGAGAAGGACATCTACCTGTACATCAACAGCCCCGGCGGCTCGGTGACGGCGGGCATGGCGGTCTACGACACCATGCAGTACATCCCGAACGACGTCGTCACCATCGGCATGGGCATGGCGGCCTCCATGGGCCAGTTCCTGCTCACCGGCGGCGCCCCGGGCAAGCGCTTCGCGCTCCCGAACACCGACATCCTGATGCACCAGGGCTCCGCCGGCATCGGCGGCACCGCCTCGGACATCAAGATCCAGGCCAAGTACCTGCTGCGCACGAAGCAGCGCATGGCGGAGATCACCGCGCACCACTCCGGTCAGACCGTGGAGACCATCATCCGCGACGGCGACCGCGACCGCTGGTTCACGGCGGAGGAGGCCAAGGAGTACGGCCTCATCGACGAGATCATCTCCGCCGCGTCCCTGGTCCCGGGCGGCGGCGGCACCGGGGCCTGATCCCGGCCCCGGCGGTGGCGGGGCCCGCACCGCGGCCCCGTACGCCCGCCCGCACCAGGCAAGCCTCAGCCCGCAGAACGCCACCAGGATGGTGAACACCCAGATGCACATGAACAACCTCTCTCCCGCGAGCGGCCTCTACACCGGGCCGCAGGTCGACAGCCGCTACGTCGTCCCCCGCTTCGTCGAGCGCACTTCCCAGGGCGTGCGCGAGTACGACCCGTACGCGAAGCTCTTCGAGGAGCGCGTGATCTTCCTCGGCGTGCAGATCGACGACGCCTCCGCCAACGACGTCATGGCGCAGCTGCTGTGCCTGGAGTCGATGGACCCGGACCGCGACATCTCGATCTACATCAACAGCCCCGGCGGTTCCTTCACGGCGCTGACGGCCATCTACGACACGATGCAGTTCGTGAAGCCGGACATCCAGACGGTCTGCATGGGCCAGGCGGCCTCCGCCGCCGCGGTCCTGCTCGCCGCCGGCACCCCGGGCAAGCGCATGGCCCTCCCGAACGCCCGCGTGCTGATCCACCAGCCGTCCGGCGGCACCGGCCGCGAGCAGCTCTCCGACCTGGAGATCGCGGCCAACGAGATCCTGCGCATGCGCGACCAGCTGGAGACCATGCTGGCCAAGCACTCGTCCACGCCGATCGAGAAGATCCGCGAGGACATCGAGCGCGACAAGATCCTCACGGCCGAGGACGCGCTGGCGTACGGCCTGATCGACCAGATCGTCTCCACCCGCAAGATGAACGCGGTCTGATCCTTGCCGCCAATTGGCGCGGACACGCCGCAGGATTCGGCTGTGTGAACCGCGCCAAGGGGGCCCCGTACGGGGCCCCCGGCAAGGTACCGTCGGATATGAGGCACCAGGAGCGCTGAACCAAGCGTCTCCCAGGCGAAGGGGAAGCACCTCGTGGCACGCATCGGTGACGGCGGCGACCTGCTCAAGTGCTCGTTCTGCGGAAAGAGCCAGAAGCAGGTGAAGAAGCTCATCGCAGGACCCGGTGTGTACATCTGCGACGAGTGCATCGACCTCTGCAACGAGATCATCGAGGAGGAGCTCGCGGAGACGAGCGAGGTGCGGTGGGAGGAACTCCCCAAGCCCCGCGAGATCTACGAGTTCCTGGAGAGCTACGTCGTCGGCCAGGAGCCGGCGAAGAAGGCGCTCTCCGTGGCGGTGTACAACCACTACAAGCGCGTCCAGGCCGGCGAGAACGGCGGCGCGCAGGGCCGTGACGACGCCATCGAGCTGGCGAAGTCCAACATCCTGCTGCTGGGCCCCACGGGCTCCGGCAAGACGCTGCTCGCCCAGACCCTGGCCCGCATGCTGAACGTGCCGTTCGCCATCGCCGACGCGACGGCGCTGACGGAGGCCGGCTATGTGGGCGAGGACGTCGAGAACATCCTGCTGAAGCTCATCCAGGCGGCCGACTACGACGTCAAGAAGGCCGAGACCGGGATCATCTACATCGACGAGATCGACAAGGTCGCCCGCAAGAGCGAGAACCCGTCGATCACGCGCGACGTCTCGGGCGAGGGCGTCCAGCAGGCCCTGCTGAAGATCCTGGAAGGCACCACGGCCTCGGTCCCCCCGCAGGGCGGCCGCAAGCACCCGCACCAGGAGTTCATCCAGATCGACACGACGAACGTGCTCTTCATCGTGGGCGGCGCCTTCGCCGGCCTCGAGAAGATCATCGAGTCGCGTGCGGGGGCCAAGGGCATCGGCTTCGGCGCCACCATCCGCTCGAAGCGGGAGATCGAGGCGAGCGACCAGTTCCAGGAGGTCATGCCGGAGGACCTGGTGAAGTTCGGGATGATCCCCGAGTTCATCGGCCGCCTCCCGGTCATCACCTCGGTGCACAACCTGGACCGGGAAGCCCTCCTCCAGATCCTGGTCGAGCCGCGCAACGCGCTGGTGAAGCAGTACCAGCGGCTCTTCGAACTGGACGGCGTGGAGCTGGACTTCGAGCGCGAGGCCCTTGAGGCCATCGCCGACCAGGCGATCCTCCGCCAGACGGGTGCGCGCGGGCTGCGCGCCATCATGGAGGAGGTCCTGATGTCGGTGATGTACGAGGTCCCGTCCCGCAAGGACGTGGCCCGCGTGGTCATCACGGCCGACGTGGTCCGCTCGAACGTGAACCCGACGCTGGTCCCCCGCATCGTCCCGAAGGACCAGGGCCCGCAGGAGAAGTCGGCGTAGTCTCACGTGTACACGAGGAGGGGTGCCCCCGAATGCCCGGGGCGCCCCTCCTCGTGCGTGATCGGCCAAAGGTAAACGCAAATCGGTCAGATGGTCGAAATATTCTGGATCGTCCGCCCCATTCGTGATCATCTTGGTCTGGCAGTGAAGTGCCGAACCGAGGGAGCGTGTGGTGTCCAAGATCAAGCGTGCGGTGGGGGTCGTCGCAGCAACGGCGTTGGCGGGAGCCCTCCCGGTCCTTGCGGCATCGCCCGCGCAGGCCTCGTACACGGACTGCACCAACTACATGGAAAACCTGGGCTATGTCGTAGGCCCGCATGTGCGGGATGCGTGCAGCAACGGCGAAAACGGGACCTTCGGCGAGATCATTTGCCAGAACATCCTGTATTCACTGTCCGTGAAGTTCGATGACGCCAATGAGGCTTGCTACCAGGCCTCGCGTGACTGACGCCAACGGACCAAGGGCCCAGTGTCGTACTGGGCCCCTGCCGGCGGATCAGACCTTGGTCCGCGAGGTGTTGTAGAGCTTCGCAGCGAGCTTGGCGACGTCATCCTGCGTGCCGTGGGTGCCGCCGGTCAGGATCGCCGCCTGGTCCAGTTGGTTGACGACTCCCAGAGTCGAGTGGTCGGCCCAGGCGCAGAAGGGGACCACCACGGAAGTCGGCTCTCCGGGCTTGACGGACTTCGTCGCGGTCATCTTGACGTCGACGCACTTCATGAGCGCGCCCTTGAATCCCTCCGGCGTGAAGTCCTTGGGGGAGCCGACCTTCTCGTACTTCAGGCCGAGCTTGTCGAGCTCAGGGTTGGGTGCGCCGATCTGGGCGAAGTAGGCGTCGAGAGTCTTCGCCGGATCATCGAGCTGGCCCCAGTACCCGTTGGCGGTCAGCTGCTTGGCCTTGCCCTTCTCGCCGTTCAGGTACTGCGTGGTCCCCGCCGAGCGCGCTTCCTTGATGCCCATGGCGTCGACCTTGGTTTTGTGCTCGCCCACGAGCGGGGCGTCGCTGCCGGGGACGCCCGCCTTCTCGTTCTTGGCGAAGCTGTCGACCGATGCCGGGAACGCCAGCTTGTAGCCCTTCGTGGCCGAGTCGACCGATCCGCCCGAGCCGCCGCCCACCAGGTACCAGCCGCCGCCCGCGATGACGGCCACGGCGACGATCACGCCGATGACGACGCCGGCCTTGGACTTCTTCGGCGGCTGGGCGCCGTACGGGGGCTGCGGCGGCATGCCCGGCTGCTGGTAGCCGTACGCCGGCTGCGGCTGCTGCGGGAAGCCCATCGGGGCCGTCGGCGGCTGCTGCGGGTATCCCGGGGGCGGCGGCGGAGCCTGCTGCGGGTAGCCGTAACCGGGCTGGGGGGCGGGCTGACCGTAAGGGTTCGGCGGCGGCGGGGGCTGCTGCCCGTAAGGGCCCGGCTGCTGAGGCTGCTGTCCGTACGGCCCTGGCTGGTTGTAACTCATCCCGCGTCCCCCTGTGAGGCTGGCTTCGCTTATCCGTTCCACACATCCTGGCGGAAGGCGCGGGTGCCCGGGGCGGCGGCCCCCTCCTGCGCAGGTTTTCATGACGCGACTGTTACCGGTGGTCTCGCGTATCGGACGTACCGGGACGGCCGCCCGGCCGGCCGGCAGGCCGGGGCAGGAGTCCGGGGCCCGGCGCCCCGGAGCACGTCAAGCCTCTAAACTGTGCCCGTGACCGAGAACACGCAGACACCCAGCAGCCCCAACTCCGAACTGCCGACCGCCTACGCGCCGGCCGAGGTAGAGGGAGAGCTCTACGAGCGCTGGGTAGAGCGTGGGTACTTCACCGCCGACGCGGCGTCCGAGAAGCCCGCGTACACCATCGTCATCCCGCCGCCGAACGTCACCGGCTCCCTCCACCTGGGCCACGCCTTCCAGCACACGCTGATGGACGCCCTGACCCGCCGCAAGCGCATGCAGGGCTTCGAGTCCCTGTGGCTGCCCGGCATGGACCACGCCGGCATCGCCACCCAGAACAAGGTCGAGCAGCAGCTCGCCGAGGAGGGCAAGTCCCGCCACGACCTGGGCCGCGAGGAGTTCGTCGAGCGCGTCTGGCAGTGGAAGGAGGAGTACGGCGGCAAGATCCTCGGGCAGATGCGCCGCCTCGGCGACGGCGTCGACTGGTCGCGCGAGCGCTTCACCATGGACGAGGGCCTGTCCCGGGCCGTCCAGACGATCTTCAAGAAGCTCTACGACGACGAGCTGATCTACCGCGCCGAGCGCATCATCAACTGGTGCCCGCGCTGCCTGACCGCCATCTCCGACATCGAGGTGGAGTACCAGGAAGACGCCGGCGAGCTGGTCTCGATCCGCTACGGCGAGGGCGAGGACAGCCTCGTCGTCGCCACCACCCGCGCCGAGACGATGCTCGGTGACACCGCCGTCGCCGTCCACCCCGACGACGAGCGCTACCGGCACCTCATCGGCAAGCAGATCAAGCTGCCGCTGACCGACCGGACCATCCCGGTCGTCGCCGACACGCACGTCGACCCCGAGTTCGGCACGGGTGCCGTCAAGGTCACCCCGGCCCACGACCCGAACGACTTCGCGATCGGCCAGCGCCACGACCTGCCCTCCATGACGATCATGGACGAGCACGGCGTGATCACCGTCCACGGCCCCTTCCTCGGCCTGGACCGCTTCGAGGCCCGCTCCGCGGTCGTCGGCGCCCTGCGCGAGCAGGGCCGCATCGTCGCCGAGAAGCGCCCGTACATGCACTCCGTCGGCCACTGCTCGCGCTGCAAGACCACCGTCGAGCCGCGCCTGTCCATGCAGTGGTGGGTCAACGTCAAGCCGCTGGCCCAGGCCGCCGGCGACGCCGTCCGCGACGGCCGCGTCGCGATCCACCCCGCCGACATGTCGAAGCGCTACTTCGACTGGGTCGACAACATGAACGACTGGTGCATCTCGCGCCAGCTGTGGTGGGGCCACCGCATCCCGATCTGGTACGGCCCGGACGGCGAGATCGTCTGCGTCGGCCCCGACGAGCAGCCGCCGACGGGCGAGGGCTGGCACCAGGACACCGACGTCCTCGACACCTGGTTCTCCTCCGGCCTGTGGCCGTTCTCCACCCTCGGCTGGCCGGAGAAGACCCCGGACCTGGCGAAGTTCTACTCCACCGACGTCCTGCTGACCGGCCACGACATCATCTTCTTCTGGGTCGCCCGGATGATGATGTTCGGCCTGTACGCGATGGACGGCGAGGTCCCGTTCAAGACCATCGCCCTGACCGGCCTGGTCCGCGACGAGCGCGGCAAGAAGATGTCGAAGTCCTTCGGCAACGTCGTCGACCCGCTGGACTGGATGGACAAGTACGGCTCCGACGCCGTCCGCTTCACCCTGGCCAAGGGCGCCAACCCGGGCACCGACGTCCCGATCGGCGAGGACTGGGTCCAGGCCTCCCGCAACTTCGCGAACAAGATCTGGAACGCCACGCGCTTCGCTCTGATGAACGGCGCCACGATCGAGGGCGAGCTGCCGCCGACTTCAGCGCTGTCGGCCACCGACCGCTGGATTCTGTCCCGCCTGAACAAGACCGTGGCGCAGGTCGACGCGTACTACGAGGACTTCCAGTTCGCCAAGCTCAGCGAGGCGCTGTACCACTTCGCGTGGGACGAGGTCTTCGACTGGTACGTCGAGCTGTCGAAGACGACGTTCTTCGCGGGCGGCGAGGGCGCCAAGGCATCCGGCCGGGTCCTCGGCGAGGTCCTGGACGTCCTGATGCGCCTGCTGCACCCGGTCGTCCCGTTCGTCACCGAGACCCTGTGGACCACCCTGACCGGCCGCGAGTCCATCGTGGTCGCCGAGTGGCCCGTCGACAGCGGCTTCCGCGACGAGGCCGCCGAGGCCGAGATCGAGAACCTCCAGGCCGTGGTCACCGAGGTCCGCCGGTTCCGCGCCGAGCAGGGTCTGCAGCCGGGCCAGAAGGTCCCGGCCCGCCTCGACCTGTCCGGTACGGCGCTGGCGGCGCACGAGGCGGCCATCCGCCAGCTGCTCCGCCTCCAGCCGGAGGGCGAGGGCTTCAGCGCCACCGCCACCCTGCCGGTCGCCGGCGCCACCGTCGCGCTCGACCTGTCGGGCACCATCGACGTCGCCGCCGAGCGCAAGCGCCTGACGAAGGACCTGGGCGCCGCCGAGAAGGAGAAGGCCCAGGCCGAGGCGAAGCTGGGGAACGAGGCCTTCCTGGCCAAGGCCCCCGACAACGTCGTGGACAAGATCAAGGGCCGGCTGGCCAAGGCCGAGGTGGACATCGCCCGGATCCAGGCCCAGCTGGACGCGCTGCCCGCCGCCTAGCAGCCCCGAGCAGTGACGCCGAGGCCCCCGCACCCGACCGACGGTGCGGGGGCCTTCGCGTCCCGCGGTCCAGGCGCCCGCCACGCCACTTCGGAGTGCCGATCGTCACGTTTTCGGACGGGATGGCTGATCGGATCACCGGTGCGGACCCCCGATGATGGAGGGCATGCACGTCAAGCCCGTCGTCCCGGCGTTCCACCGGGCCGTGGCCGCAGGCCGCCGGCTCTCCGCGAGCTGGGCCGGCTCGCAGCGCGCGCTGGACGGGCTCACCGCGCTGAGCTGCCTCGCCCTGATGGCGCTGGACCTGCCGGGCCTGGCCGCCGCGGACAACTCCCTGAACGGCCCCATGGCCGCCGCCGTCCTCGCCGCCGGGGCGGCGACCCTCGTGGTGCGCCGCCGGGCGCCGTGGGTCGCGTACGCCACCGCGCTGCTCTTCATCGGCTGGCTGCACGAGCTGACGCTGATCCAGTTCGCCCTGTACTCGGTCGGCCGCTACCGGGGCCGCCGCGCCGGCGTCCTCGCCACCGTCGGGTACGTGGCCTTCGCGCTGGCCGTGTTCTGCCTGCCGGGCTGGCCCGAGCCGCAGGCCGCCACCCTCAGCGCCTTCCTCGGGCTGATCGTGCCGATCGGTGTCCTCGCCTCGGCCGTCGGCATCGCCGCCTACCGCCACGACCTGGTGGGAGAACTCGCCGCCCGGCGGGCCGAGGCGGCCGTGCTCCAGGCCGTGCAGCAGGAGCGCACTTCGGTCGCGCGCGACGTCCACGACTTCGTCGGCCGCGAGCTGACGCTGCTGACGGTGCGCTCCGAGGTGCTGTCGGCCCGGGCGCGCGCGACCCCGTACGCCAAGGATTTCGAGGAGCTCGCCGACACCGCGCGCCGCGCCCACCTCGTCCTGAACGAGATCATCGTGCAGCGCGGCGGCCCCGACGCGACGCCCGGCGTCGACGGCCTGCCGGCGCTCGCGGAGGAGAGCGGGCGGGCCGGCACGCCCGTACGGCTGGCGCTGGACCCACAGGTGCACGGGCTGTCGCCGCTGCGGCAGGCAGCGGTCTACCGGGTGGTGCAGGAGTGCCTGACCAACGCGGCCAAGCACGCGGGCGGTGAGCCGGTCGACGTCCGGATCCAGGCGGACGGCACGCAGCTGCGGATCTCGGTGACCAACGGCCTGCCCGCCCGCGGGCCGGCCCGCGCGCCGGTGTCGGCGGGATCCGGCACCGCGAGCATGGCCGAGCGCGTCTCCAGCCTCGGCGGCACCCTCACGGCCACCCGCACGCACGAGGCGTACGAGGTCGTCGCCACCCTCCCGCGCGGCTAGGGCCCGTCCGACCGGGGTGCCTACACCGTCGCCGGGGCCAGCAGTCCGCCCAGCGTGTCGAGGTCCTCGACGCACTTGCCCGAGCCGAGGGCCACGCAGTCCAGCGGTGCGTCGGCGACGAAGACCGGGATGCCCGTCGCGGACGCCATCCGCAGGTCCAGGCCCGGCAGCAGCGCGCCGCCGCCCGTCAGCACGATGCCGTGCTCCATCACATCGCCGGACAGCTCCGGCGGGCAGTCCTCCAGGGTGGTGCGCACCGCGGCGATGATCGCCCCGATCGGCTCGTCGAGGGCGGCCCGCACGTCCGCCGCGCCGAGTTCGAGCGTCTTCGGCATGCCGCCCACCCGCTCGCGGCCGCGCACGGTGTACGTGCGCGTCTCCAGCTCGGGCCGGTCCGGGACGGGCCAGGCCGACCCGATGGCGATCTTGAGGTCCTCGGCGGTGCGCTCGCCGATGAGCAGCCCGTGCTCCTTGCGGACCCAGTCCGTGATCGCGGCGTCCAGCCGGTCCCCGCCGACGCGCAGCGACTGCGAGGTGACGATCCCGCCGAGGGAGATCACGGCGACCTCGCAGGTGCCGCCGCCGATGTCGACGACCATCGAGCCGCGTGGCTCGGCGACGGGCAGGCCGGCCCCGATCGCCGCCGCCATCGGCTCCTCGATCAGGTGCACGGTGCGGGCGCCGGCCCGCGTCGAGGCGTGGATGATGGCCCGCCGCTCGACCGGGGTGACCCCGGACGGCACGCAGACCACCATGCGGGTGCGCGTGCGCTTGCCGGGCACGGCCTTGCGGACGAAGTGCCGGATCATCTCCTCGGCGGCCTCGTAGTCGCAGATCACCCCGTCCTTCAGGGGACGGATGGCGGTGATGGAGCCGGGGGTGCGGCCGATGGTCTCCTTGGCCTCGGTCCCGACGGCCAGGGCCGTGGTGGTGCCCGCCCGGACCGCGACCACGGACGGCTCATTGAGGACGATGCCGTGCCCCCGCGCGTAGACGAGGGTGTTGGCGGTCCCCAGGTCCACGCCTATGTCCCGGCTGGTGGCGGTCTTGCTGGTGCTGGCCTGCGGCATTTGTTCCCCAATCTCCCGTCCGCAAGGCTTGCATAACGATCCGGTCGCTCCCGTCGCCGAAGGTCCCGAAACGGCCGGGTAGAAAGTCCCGCGGGCCCCCGTCCGTAGACTGGCCCTGTGAGTGAGCAGCAGCCCGAGAGCCACGGTCCCGAGGACCACGACGACAGCCTCGACATGTTCGACCGGATCGTGGCGGAAGAGTCCGACCGCGACCCCGACCTGGCGGTGATCGAGGCCGGCAGCCGCACCCTGCGCGCCCAGGCCGCACCGCCCCAGGGCGAACCGGCCCCCGCACCCCTGGACCCGGAGACGGCCGCGGCGCTGCGGGAGGTGGAGCAGGAGCTCTCCACCCGCTGGGGCGAGACCAAGCTGGAGCCGTCCGTCTCGCGGATCGCCGCGCTGATGGACGTCCTGGGCGAGCCGCAGCGCGCGTACCCCTCCATCCACGTCACCGGCACGAACGGCAAGACCAGCACCTCCCGCATGATCGAGGCCCTGCTGAACGCCTTCGAGCTGCGCACCGGCCGGTACACCAGCCCGCACGTGCAGTCGATCACCGAGCGCATCAGCCTGGACGGGGCGCCGATCTCCGCCGAGCGCTTCGTGGAGACGTACTACGACATCAAGCCGTACGTGGAGATGGTCGACGCCTCCGAGGAGTACCGGCTGTCGTTCTTCGAGGTCCTCACCGGCATGGCGTACGCGGCGTTCGCGGACGCCCCGGTCGACGTGGCGGTCGTCGAGGTCGGCATGGGCGGCAGCTGGGACGCGACGAACGTGATCGACGCGGCGGTCGCCGTCATCACCCCGATCAGCCTGGACCACACCGACCGGCTCGGCTCCACGCACGGCGAGATCGCGCAGGAGAAGGGCGGCATCATCAAGCAGGACGCCACCGTGATCCTGGCGCAGCAGCCGGTGGACGCGGCGCAGGTGCTGCTGAAGAAGGCCGTCGAGGTCGATGCGACGGTGGCCCGCGAGGGCATGGAGTTCGGCGTCGTCTCGCGCGAGGTGGCGGTCGGCGGGCAGATGCTGACGCTGCGGGGCGTGGGCGGCGAGTACGAGGGGATCTTCCTGCCGCTGCACGGCGCCCACATGGCGCACAACGCGGCGGTGGCGCTGGCCGCGGTGGAGGCCTTCTTCGGGGTCGGCGCGCAGCAGTCGCGGGAGCTGGACCTGGAGACGGTGCGCCGCGGCTTCGCCTCGGTGACCTCGCCGGGCCGGATGGAGGTCGTCCGCCGCAGCCCCACGGTGATCCTGGACGCGGCGCACAACCCGGCGGGCGCGCAGGTCACGGCGGAGGCGGTGACGGAGGCGTTCGGCTTCAGCCGGCTCATCGGCGTCGTGGGCGCGAGCGAGGGCAAGGACGTGCGGGGGGTCTTCGAGGCCTTCGAGCCGATCTTCGCGGAGGTCGTGGTCACCGAGAACTCCAGCCACCGGGCGATGTCCGCGGACGAGCTGGCGGCCATCGCGGTCGAGGTCTTCGGGTCGGAGCGGGTGCAGGTGGAACCGCGCCTGGACGACGCCCTGGAGGCGGCGATCACCCTCGCGGAGGAAGAAGCCGAGTACGGAGGGGCCGGGGTCCTGGTGACCGGCTCCGTGATCACGGTGGGCGAGGCTCGCCTGCTGCTGAAGAGGGGCTGACGGATGCGCACGCTGTGTGCCTCGACCTTGATCGGCGAGTTCTTCGTGATCGGTTTCGCGGGGCTGGTCGCCATGAAGAACCCGGACCTGACCCAGGCCCAGGTCTGGACGGTCTGCGGGATCTCCATGCTGCTGTCGGTGCTGCTGTGCGGGATGCTGTCGCGCCCGGGCGCGGTGCAGATCGGCTGGGCGCTGCAGATCGGCCTGATCCTGAGCGGGTTCATCGTCCCGATGATGTTCTTCCTCGGTGCGGTCTTCGCCGGCCTGTGGTGGTGCTCGGTGCACTACGGCCGCAGGATCGACACGATCAAGGCCCGCTGGGCCGCCGACCGGGCCGAGGCCGAGGCCGAGGCGTAGGGGCCGTCCGGCCCTGATCCACCGGGCCGGCCCCGGCAGGGCCGGCGGGGGCCGGGCGGTGCGGGGCCCGGGGCTCGGCGCAGCCGGGCCACCGGCGGGCTGTAGCCTCGTACCACCGCACCCGTTTGCCGCAAGGAGCCGCAACCATGTCCCAGCGCACGCTCGTCATCCTGAAGCCCGACGCCGTCCGTCGCGGCCTGGTCGGCGAGATCATCGGCCGCATCGAGCGGAAGGCCGGCTGGACCATCCCCGCCATGGAGCTGCGCACGCTGGAGCGGGAGACGCTGGAGACGCACTACGCCGAGCACGTGGGGCGCCCCTTCTACGAGCCCCTCATGGGCTTCATGGCGAGCGGCCCGGTCGTCGTCCTCGTCGTCGAAGGGGAACGCGCGATCGAGGGCGTCCGCCAGCTGGCCGGCCCCACCGACCCGATCGCCGCGGCGCCCGGATCCATCCGCGGCGACTTCGGCACCATCACCCGCGAGAACCTGATCCACGCCTCGGACTCGGAGGAGTCCGCCGAGCGCGAGCTGAAGCTTTTCTTCCCGTCCCTCTGACGGGCTAGAGCGTGCCTTCCTGACGTAACATCAGCCGAATAGCGCTCATGACCTGGGGCGACCGAAGTAATTTCGGTCGCCCTTCGGTATAGCCGGACCCGCGCGGGAACGCATGGACAGGACACGACGTCACCACTAAGGGGACGGGTTTCCGTTCCGGCGGGATTGCCGCCAGTCCCGTCGCGCGATGCCCGACCTGCGGCACTACGATGGGGCCTCCACCCACCCACCACCTCGCCGACCTGACAGCATCAGCTATCAACTGGAAGGCCAGACGCTCCTCATGGGGAACAAGGGGAACAACATGTCGTTCATCGGCCGTGACATGGCGATCGACCTCGGGACCGCCAACACGCTGGTGTACGTGAGGGGCCGGGGGATCGTCCTGAACGAGCCGTCCGTGGTCGCCATCAACACGAACACCGGTGGCATCCTGGCGGTCGGCTCCGAGGCGAAGAAGATGATCGGGCGCACGCCCGGCAACATCGTCGCCGTCAGGCCCCTCAAGGACGGCGTCATCGCCGACTTCGAGATCACCGAGCGCATGCTCCGGTACTTCATCCTCAAGATCCACAAGCGCCGCTACCTGGCCCGCCCGCGCGTCGTGGTCTGCGTCCCCTCCGGTATCACCGGAGTGGAGCGCCGCGCCGTCATCGAGGCGTCCACCCAGGCCGGCGCCCGTCAGGTGCACATCATCGAGGAGCCCATGGCCGCGGCCATCGGCTCGGGCCTGCCCGTGCACGAGGCCACCGGCAACATGGTCGTCGACATCGGCGGCGGCACCACCGAGGTCGCGGTCATCTCCCTCGGCGGAATCGTCACGGCACAGTCCATCCGCGTCGCCGGCGACGAGCTCGACAACGCGATCATCCAGCACATCAAGAAGGAGTACAGCCTCCTCCTCGGCGAGCGGACCGCCGAGCAGATCAAGATCACCATCGGCTCGGCGTACGACCTCGACAAGGACGAGCACACCGAGATCCGCGGCCGCGACCTCGTCTCCGGCCTGCCCAAGACCGTCGTCATCTCGGCCGCGGAGGTGCGCAAGGCCATCGAGGAACCGGTCAACGCCATCGTCGACGCCGTCAAGACCACCCTCGACAAGTGCCCGCCGGAGCTCTCCGGCGACATCATGGACCGCGGCATCGTCCTGACCGGCGGCGGCGCCCTGCTGCGCGGCCTCGACGAGCGGCTGCGCCGTGAGACGGGCATGCCGATCCACATCGCCGAGGACCCCCTCGACTCGGTCGCGCTCGGCTCCGGCAAGTGCGTCGAGGAGTTCGAAGCGCTCCAGCAGGTCCTGGACGCCCAGCCCCGGCGCTGACACGAACCCCCGCAAAAGGGGCCGTGCGGAACACAAGGATCCGCCGTACGGGTGCTGCCGCGCCCGTGCGGCGGATCGTTGATATACAGGCAACATCCGGTGCTACGCCCACAGCTTGACGTTTCACCGGAGCGGCTTCGCCGCACGGGTATCTACGAGGAAGGCACGGCCGCCGCACGTGAGGGACACACGAGAAAGCCGGCTGCTCCTGGTGCTCCTGATCGCCATCGCGTTCGCATTGATCACGGTGGACATCAGGGCAGGCGAGGAGTCACCGGTCGACGGCGCCCGGCAGGCCGCCGCCGCCGTCTTCGGCCCGGTCGAGAAGGGCGTGGCGACAGCCGTCGACCCGGTCGCCAACGCCATAGGGGCGGTACGGGACTCCGGCGAGCGGCACGACCGCATCGCCGTCCTGGAGCGCGAGAACGCCGCCCTGAAGGCCCGGCTCGGCAGCGCCGACCAGACCCGCAGCCGCATCCACGAGCTCGACGAGATGCTCAAGCGGGCCGGCTCCGGACAGTACGGAATCAAGGGCGCCGAGGTCATCGCCATAGGAGCGGCCCAGGGCTTCTCCTGGACCGTCACCATCGACGCCGGCAGCAAGGACGGCATCGAGCGCGACATGACCGTCCTCAACGGCGACGGCCTCGTCGGCCGCGTCGCCACCGTCGGACCCGACACCGCCACCGTCGTCCTCGCCAACGACCCCGACTTCACCGTCGGCACCCGCCTGGAGAAGACCGGCGAACTCGGCTTCGCCAACGGCCAGGGCGACCGCGCCCTGTCCGTCCAGATGCTCAACGGCAAGGCCAAGGTCAGCCCCGGCGACCGGCTCGTCACCTTCGGCTCCCGCGGCAACAAGCCCTTCGTGCCCGGCGTCCCGATCGGCGAGGTGGTCAAGGTCGACCCCTCCCGCGGCGACCTGACCCGCACCGTGTGGGTGCGCCCGTTCGTCGGCTTCTCCCGCCTGGACATCGTCGGCGTCGTGGTCGTGCCCCCGCGCGAAGACCCCCGAGACACCGTCCTGCCGCCCAAGCCCGAGGCCCCCAAGCCCGCCCCGACGGTCACGGTCACGGTCACCCCGTCCCCCGCCGCCGGTGCGTCCGACAAGCCGGCCGACGAGTAGGAGCAGACCGCCATGCGCTTCAACCGGATCCTGCTCGCGTCCACGCTCGTCGTGGTCGCCCTCGTCGTCCAGGTAGGCATCCTCGGCCGGCTGCAACTGCCCGGCGCCGTACCCGACCTGCTCCTGCTGACCGTGGTCGCCCTCGCCCTGGTCTACGGCCATGTCAGCGGCGCGCTCATCGGCTTCGCCGCCGGCCTCCTCGCCGACCTCGCCCCGCCCGCCGACCACGCCGCCGGGCGGTACGCGCTCGTCCTGTGCGTCATCGGGTACGCCGCCGGCCTGGTCCGCCCCGATTCCGGGCGCTTCCGCTCCGCCTGGGGCCCGCTGCTCACCGTCGTCGCCGCTGCGATCGGCTCCACCCTGCTGTACGCGAGCGTCGGCGCCCTCGTCGGCGACACCGCGGCCCGCCACGTGGGCCTCACGGGACTGCTGTTCACCGCGACCGTCTACGACCTGCTGCTCGCCCCGTTCACCGTGCCGTTCGTCATGGCCCTCGCCCGGCGCGCCGAGAACGACCCGATGGCCGTCGAGGCGAACGGCGGCCCCGCCAAGGCCGCCGACGTGTCCTCCGGCTGGCTCGCGGGCGGCACCGGCCTGCGCATCGGCAGCCAGCGCGGCGGCCTGCGGCTGATGACCGCACGGAACCGGGCCAACCGGGCCGGGCGGATAAAGGGGGTCAAGAGCGTCAAGAGCATGAAGAGCGTGAAGAGCGTCAAGAAGCTGTGAAGGGGCGGTGCCCGTGACCAAGTCTCCCGAGACCGGCCGCATTCCCCGGGTCCAGATCCGGCTCGTCATCATGCAGGTCCTCGTCTTCTCCATGCTCTGCACGCTCGGCGGGCGGCTGTGGTACCTCCAGATCCGCAACGGCGGCGAGTACTACGACGAGGCGAAGAGCAACCACGTCCAGCGGGTGGTCCAGCCCGCCGTGCGCGGCTCCATCCTCGACGCCCGCGGCGTCGCCCTCGCCGACAACGAGACCCGGCTCGTGGTCTCCGCCAGCCGTACGGCCCTGATGAAGATGAAGGACAAGGGCAAGGGCGTGCTGACCCGGCTCGCCGGAGTCCTGGACATGACCCCCCAGGAGGTCATGCAGAAGGTCCGCGTCTGCGACTCCAAGACGCCCCCGCCCTGCTGGAACGGTTCCCCCTACCAGCCCATCCCGGTCACCGCCGAGGCCACCACCCAGCAGGCGCTCCAGATCCGCGAGCGCCCTGAGGAGTACCCCGGCATCACCGCCGAGCCCACCGCCGTACGCCGCTACCCGGCGCCCGGCGGGGCCCGTACCGCGCAGGCCCTCGGCTACCTCTCGCCCGTCACCGACGAGGAGATCCAGAAGGCGAAGGACACCGACTCGCCGCACCTGCGCTCCGACCAGGTCGGCCGCTCCGGGATCGAGCGCACGTACGACAAGTACCTGCGCGGCAAGGCGGAAGTCACCTCCTACGAGGTGGACAACCTCGGCCGGGTCATGGGCCAGACCAAGTCCGACCGCGGCGTGGCCGGGTCCACCCTCGTCACCAGCATCGACGCCCGGGTCCAGGCCGTCGCCGAGTTCGAGCTCCAGCAGGCGATGAAGACCGTCCGCCACGAGACCGACAACATCACCGGCCGCAAGTACGAGGCCGACTCGGGCGCCGTCGTCGTCATGGAGGCCAAGACCGGCCGCGTCGTCGCGATGGCCTCCCAGCCCGACTACGACCCCAACGCCTGGGTCGGCGGCATCTCCGGCAAGGACTACGCCAAGCTCACCAGCAAGAACTCCAACTACCCCCTGCTGAACCGGGCCATCCAGGGCCAGGCTCCCGCGGGCTCCATCTTCAAGGTGGTCTCGGCGAGCGCCGCCGTCCGCGCCGGCTACCCCTTCGACAACAAGTACGAGTGCAGCAGCTCCTACAACATGGGCGGCCGCAGCTTCGCGAACTTCGAGTCCAAGGGGCACGGGCCCATCACCCTCGGCGAGGCCCTCAAGTTCTCCTGCAACACCGTCTTCTACGCCCTCGGCCACAAGGAATGGCAGCGCGACGGCGGCCTCAAGCCCAAGAAGGACGCCCACGACTGGTTCTACCGGACCGCCCGCGAGTTCGGACTCGGCGCGGTGACCGGCATCGACCTGCCCAATGAGGTCACCGGCCGCATCCCGGACCGCCAGTGGAAGAAGAACTTCTGGAAGGCCAACAAGGACGCCTGGTGCAAGCAGGGCAAGAAGGGCGGCACCTACGTCGAGCAGATCGCCTACGAGAACTGCCTCGAGGGCAACCAGCTGAAGGCCTTCGACAGCATCAACTTCGCCATCGGCCAGGGCGACGTCCTCGTCACCCCCATCCAGATGGCCACCGCCTACGCCGCCATCAGCAACGGCGGCACCCTCTTCAACCCCACCATCGGCAAAGCCGTGATCAGCCCCGACGGCAAGCGGGTCGAGGTCATCAAACCCACCCCGCACGGCAGGCTCCCCGTCGACGCCAAGACCCTCGGCGACCTCGACAAGGGCCTGCGCATGGTCGTCGAGCCCGGCGGCACCGCCGCCTGGCGCTTCGTCGGCTGGCCGCTGGACAAGGTCCCGATGCGGGCCAAGACCGGCACCGCCCAGGTCTACGGCAAGCAGACCACCTCGTGGCTGGCGACCTACACCGACGACTTCGTGATCGTCATGACCATCTCCCAGGGCGGCACCGGATCCGGCGCCTCCGGACCCGCCGTGCGCAACATCTACAACGCCATGTACGGCTTCGACATGGAGGGAAACTACGACGCCGCCACGGCCCTGCTGCCCAAGCCGGAGGCGAAGCTGCCCGCCGTACAGCCCGACGGCACCATCGTGGCCCCCGAGATCAAGCCGTACGTACCCCCGTCCCCGGAGGAGTCCGAGCCGCCCGCACTGGCCGGTCCTCCCGCCACGCGCCCCGCAGGGCACGACTGAGCCGAAGAGCCGACCATGCAGACCGCCAACAAGTTCTCCGTATCCCGGTACGCCCCCGAGCCCAGCGCGATGGCCAAGCTGACCTCGCGCGACTCGGTGCTGCGCCGGCTCGACTGGCCGATACTCCTCTCGGCGCTCGCCCTGTCCCTGCTGGGCACCCTGCTGGTGTGGTCCGCGACCCGCAACCGCACCCAGCTCAACCAGGGCGACCCCTACTACTTCCTCGTCCGGCACGCCATGAACACCGGCATCGGCCTCGTGCTGATGATCGGCACGATCTGGCTCGGCCACCGCACCCTGCGCGGCGCCGTACCGGTGCTGTACGGGCTCTCCCTGCTGCTGATCATCGCCGTGCTCACCCCGCTCGGCGCCACCATCAACGGCGCCCACGCGTGGATCGTGATCGGCGGCGGCTTCTCCCTCCAGCCCTCCGAGTTCGTGAAGATCACGATCATCCTGGGCATGGCGATGCTGCTGGCCGCCCGGGTCGACGCGGGCGACCTCGTCCACCCCGACCACCGCACCGTGATGAAGGCCCTGTGCCTGGCCGCCGTCCCGATGGGCATCGTCATGCTGATGCCCGACCTGGGCTCCGTCATGGTCATGGTCGTCATCGTGCTCGGCGTCCTGCTCGCCTCCGGCGCCTCCAACCGCTGGGTGCTCGGCCTGCTCGGCTCCGGCGCGGGCGGCGCCGTCCTGGTCTGGCAGCTCGGCGTGCTCGACGAGTACCAGATCAACCGCTTCGCGGCCTTCGCCAACCCCGAGCTCGACCCCGCCGGCGTCGGCTACAACACCAACCAGGCGCGCATCGCGATCGGCTCCGGCGGGCTGACCGGCTCCGGGCTCTTCAAGGGCTCGCAGACCACCGGCCAGTTCGTTCCCGAGCAGCAGACCGACTTCGTCTTCACCGTCGCGGGCGAGGAGCTCGGCTTCATCGGCGCCGGCCTGATCCTCGTCCTGCTCGGCGTGGTGCTGTGGCGGGCCTGCATGATCGCCCGCGAGACCACGGAGCTCTACGGGACCATCGTCTGCGCCGGGATCATCGCCTGGTTCGCCTTCCAGGCCTTCGAGAACATTGGGATGACGCTCGGGATCATGCCGGTGGCGGGCCTGCCGCTGCCCTTCGTCTCCTACGGAGGATCGTCGATGTTCGCCGTGTGGGTGGCCATCGGGCTACTCCAATCGATCAAGGTGCAGCGGCCGATGTCGGCCTAGCGGAGGCGGGCAGGGGGCGCTCTTCGGCCGGGTTCCGGGCGGTTCCGGCCGGTTCCGGAACCGGAGTCGGCCGATCCCGCCGTTCACCGTGCCGTTGTTGTCCGTTCAGGACTAAGTTCGATCCATGGCGGACACGAAGCGCGAGATCGAGCGGAAATTCGAGTTCACTACGGACAAGGCGGCCCGGCGGGGCGTCCCCAACCTCGCGGGCACGGCACGCATCGCCTCCGTGGCCGACCGGGGCACCGTCGACCTCGACGCCGTCTACTACGACACTCCCGACCAGCGGCTCGCCGCCGACGGCCTCACCCTCCGCCGCCGCACCGGCGGCGCCGACGCGGGCTGGCACCTCAAACTGCCCGTCTCCCCGGGCGTCCGCGACGAGATCGGCGCCCCCCTCAGCGACACCGTCCCCCGCCCCCTCGCCGCCCTGCTCCGCTCCCGCGTCCGCGACGGCGGCCTGGAACCCCGGGTCCGGCTGCTCTCTTCCCGCAGGGTCAGCCACCTCCTCGACGCCGACGGCACCGTGCTCGCCGAGCTCTCCACCGACAGCGTCCGGGCCGAGGCCGGGCAGGCGGGGACGGGGTCGGCGGATGCCGGGCAGGCCGCTGCCGGGCGGCCCGGAGCCGGAGCCGTCGCCACCTGGACCGAGATCGAGGTGGAACTCGCCGAGGGCGCCGACCCCGCCCTCCTCGACGCCGTCGAGAAGACCTTCCGCAAGGCCGGCATCCGAGTCTCCGACTCCCCCTCCAAACTCGCCCGGGCCCTCGCCGAGACCGGCACCGCCCCCGCCCCCCGTCCCGCCCCCGGCCCCGCCGAGGGCACCGCGGGCGCGCACGTCCTCGCGTACCTGCGCCTCCAGCGCGACGCCCTCGTCGCCCAGGATCCCGCCGTACGACGGGCCCTGCCGGACTCCGTCCACCAGATGCGGGTCGCCTCCCGCCGCATCCGCAGCGCCTTCAAGACCTTCCGCAAGGTCCTCGACCGCACCGCCACCGACCCCCTCGGCGAGGAGCTGCGCTGGCTCGCCGCCGAGCTCGGCGTCGACCGCGACCAGGAAGTCCTCCACGCCCGCATCCAGGACCACGTCGCAGGACTCCCGCGCCCCCTGCTGCAGGGCCCCGTACGCGGCCGGCTGCGCACCTGGCACGCCGCCCGCCGCTCCGGATCCCGCCGCCGCGTCCTCGCCGCCCTCGACAGCAAGCGCTACCTGGCCCTCCTCGACGCCCTCGACGCCCTCCTCGCCGACCCCCCGCTCCGCCCCGCCGCGGACAAGCCCGCCGGGAAAGTGCTGCCCAAGGCCGTCCTGCGCGACCACGACCGCCTCGCCGGCCGCATCGAGGCCGCCCTGGCCCTGGACCCCGGCACCGAACGCGACCACGCCCTGCACGACGCCCGCAAGGCCGCCAAGCGCGCCCGCTACGCGGCGGAGGCCGCCACCGAAGCCCTCGGCAAGCCCGCGAAACGGCAGGCCAAGGCCATTAAGGCGGTACAGAACCTGCTCGGCGAGCACCAGGACAGCGTCGTCGCCCGCGACGCCCTGCGCGACATCGGACTCCAGGCCACCGCCGCCGGCGACTCCGCCTTCACCTGGGGCGTGCTCTACGCCCGCGAGGAGGCCCTGTCCGCCGCCTGCGAACGGGAGCTTCCGGACGTATGGGCCAAGGCTGCGACCCCGCGCGTCGGGCAGCCCTGACCCCGCAGGCGGTGATCATGGCGGCAGGCGCCGGGAGCCGTCCGGGTTACGCTTGAGAGTCGCCCCCTGCCCGCTTCACGAAAGTCGCGTGATGTCCGAGTCGGTCTTCCCACAGCTCGAAGCTCTGCTCCCGCATGTGCAGAAGCCCATCCAGTACGTCGGCGGTGAGCTCAACTCCACCGTCAAGCCGTGGGATTCGTGTGACGTCCGCTGGGCGCTCATGTACCCGGACGCGTACGAGGTCGGGCTGCCCAACCAGGGCGTCATGATCCTGTACGAGGTGCTCAACGAGCGCGAGGGCGTCCTCGCCGAGCGCACGTACAGCGTGTGGCCCGACCTGGAAGCGCTCATGCGCGAGCACAAGGTGCCGCAGTTCACC
The DNA here is from genome assembly GCF_040636955.1 of Streptomyces sp. NPDC032472. Classification (NCBI taxonomy): domain Bacteria; kingdom Bacillati; phylum Actinomycetota; class Actinomycetes; order Kitasatosporales; family Streptomycetaceae; genus Streptomyces; species Streptomyces sp. NPDC032472. The sequence goes on along the minus strand of NZ_JBEZVK010000010.1, from coordinate 107,936 downwards.
GTCGACAGCCACCGCCCCGTCGGTGCCTTCGACGTGTTCGGCCTGTCCTTCTCCACGGAGCTGGGCTACACCAACATGCTCACCGCCCTGGACCTGGCGGGCATCCCGCTGGAGTCCCGCGACCGCACCGAGGACCACCCGATCGTCCTCGCGGGCGGCCACGCGGCCTTCAACCCCGAGCCGATCGCGGACTTCATCGACTGCGCGGTCATCGGCGACGGCGAGCAGGCCGTCCTCGACATCACCGACATCATCCGCGCCTGGAAGGCCGAGGGCCGGCCGGGCGGCCGCGAGGAGCTGCTGCTGCGCCTCGCCAAGACCGGCAACGTCTACGTGCCGGGCTTCTACGACGTGGAGTACCTGCCCGACGGCCGCATCGGCCGTGTCGTGCCCAACCGCTCGGGCGTGCCGTGGCGCGTCTCCAAGCACACGGTCATGGACCTCGACGAGTGGCCGTACCCCAAGCAGCCGCTGGTCCCGCTCGCCGAGACGGTCCACGAGCGGATGTCCGTCGAGATCTTCCGCGGGTGCACCCGCGGCTGCCGTTTCTGCCAGGCCGGCATGATCACGCGCCCCGTGCGGGAGCGAAGCATCACCGGCATCGGCGAGATGGTCGAGAAGGGTCTGAAGGCGACCGGCTTCGAGGAGGTCGGCCTGCTGTCCCTCTCCTCGGCGGACCACACCGAGATCGCGGACATCGCCAAGGGCCTCGCGGACCGCTACGCGGACGACAAGGTGGGCCTCTCGCTCCCCTCCACCCGCGTGGACGCCTTCAACGTGGACCTGGCCAACGAGCTGACCCGCAACGGCCGCCGCTCCGGCCTGACCTTCGCCCCCGAGGGCGGCTCCGAGCGCATGCGCAAGGTCATCAACAAGATGGTCTCGGAAGAGGACCTGATCCGCACCGTCGCCACCGCGTACGGCAACGGCTGGCGCCAGGTGAAGCTGTACTTCATGTGCGGCCTGCCGACCGAGACCGACGAGGACGTGCTGCAGATCGGCGACATGGCGGTCAACGTGATCGCCAAGGGCCGCGAGGTCTCCGGGCAGAACGACATCCGCTGCACGGTGTCCATCGGCGGCTTCGTCCCGAAGCCGCACACCCCCTTCCAGTGGGCCCCGCAGCTGTCGGCGGAGGAGACGGACGCCCGCCTGGGGAAGCTCCGCGACAAGATCCGCGGCGACAAGAAGTACGGCCGCTCCATCGGCTTCCGCTACCACGACGGCAAGCCGGGCATCGTCGAGGGCCTGCTGTCCCGCGGCGACCGCCGCATCGGCGACGTCATCCGCGCGGTGTACGAGGACGGCGGCCGCTTCGACGGCTGGCGCGAGCACTTCTCGTACGACCGCTGGATGGAGTGCGCGGAGAAGACCCTGCCGGCGTACGGCGTGGACGTGGCCTGGTACACGACCCGCGAGCGCACGTACGAGGAGGTGCTTCCCTGGGACCACCTGGACTCCGGCCTGGACAAGGACTGGCTCTGGGAGGACTGGCAGGACGCCCTCGACGAAACCGAGGTCGAGGACTGCCGCTGGACCCCCTGCTTCGACTGTGGCGTGTGTCCGCAGATGGACACCCACATCCAGATCGGCCCGACCGGCAAGAAGCTCCTGCCGCTGACGGTCGTGAAGTAACCCGCGGCGGCTGAAGCCGCGTCGCCCGGCCGCTGCGCCGGGATATATGCCCCTGCCGGGAACGGTGGGGGCATATTCATTCGAGTGACGCATGAAGGTTTCTGCATTAGGGGCAAGTGGATATCCCGGATCTGGACAGGGACCTGCGCACCCAGTGGCTGGCCGAGCCGGGGTCGATCGACTGAGGGCGCGCCTGCCCCCGAGCGCCCGCCGGTGCAACGGACGGGGGTTTTCGTGTGTCCTTCTCTGCATGGAACTCGACAAACGGCACACCGCCGACCCGGCCGACGGCTGCCTCGTGGGGGTGCTGCGGATCCCCGTCAAGATCGTGGCGGTGCTCGTCGTGCTGCCCGTACGGGTGGTCTGGGAGCTGGTCACCGCCGCTGCGCGGGCGGTGCGGCGGCATGTGCTCGGGCCGCTGTGGGTGCATGTGCTCGAACCCGTGGTGCGCGGGATCGGGTGGGTGCTGGGGGTGCTGCTCAAGCTGGTGTTCGTCTGGCCCTGGGTCGGGTTGTGGCGGTACCTGCTCGCGCCCGTCGGGCGTGTTCTTCATGCTTATTTGCTCTCCCCGCTCGGGCGGGCGGTTTATGGGTATGTGCTCCGGCCCCTCGGGGTGGGCCTGGCCTGGGTCGTCTCCGCGGCCTGGCGGTATGTGCTCGTGCCCGTGGCGCAGGCGGTGTGGCAGTGGCTGTTGGTGCCGGTGGGCACTGCCGTGCGGTGGGTTGCGCGGGGGGTGCACCGGTATGTGCTCGCGCCGCTCGGGCGGGTGGTCGTCTGGGCCTGGCATGTCGCCGGGCGGATCGTGGCGTGGGTGTGGCGGGGGATCTCGCTGGTGGCCTGGGTGCTGGTGGGGTGGCCGTGCTCGCGGGTGTACCGGTACGTCCTGACCCCCGTGGGACACGCCCTGCGCGAGGCGTGGCGCTCGGTGCGGACCGCCGTCCGGGAGGTCCGTGCCGAGGTGCGGCGGGTCCTCTTCGGCTGAGCGCCCCGGGAACCGGCGAGGTCAGGGGCGCGTAGTCTGGGTAGTACGACAGCCGTGGGCCGTCCGCCCGCCCCCGAGAGCCCCCTGCGCCGGAACGCAGGGGTGAGCCGGAGGGCAGGCACGGCCGGCAGGCTCACCAGACCTCAGGGCGACGCGCGAGCCGCGGAGCCCCGCACAAGGAGAAGAACCACTGGGCAAGCGACAGCCCGAAGGCCCGCCCCCCGCACCGGTGGCACAGCGCATCCGACTGCGCTACACCAAGCGCGGCCGCCTCCGGTTCACCAGCCACCGGGACTTCCAGCGCGCGTTCGAGCGCGCCCTGCGCCGCGCCGAGGTGCCCATGGCGTACTCGGCCGGCTTCACCCCGCACCCGCGCGTGTCGTACGCGAACGCCGCGCCCACCGGCACCGGCAGCGAGGCCGAGTACCTGGAGATCGCGCTCACCGCACCCCGCGACCCCGAGAAGCTCCGCGCGCTGCTCGACGAGTCCATGCCGATCGGCCTCGACATCGTCGACGCCGTCGAGGCCCGCACCTCCGGCCTCGCCGACCGGCTCACCGCCTCCGTGTGGGAGCTGAAGCTCGACGGCGTGGAGACCTCCGAGGCCGCCCGCGCGGTGGAGGCCTTCCTCGCCGCCGAGACCGTCGAGGTGCAGCGCCGCACCAAGAACGGCATGCGCACCTTCGACACCCGGGGGGCCGTTGCGTCCCTCGAGGTGCTTCCTGCTCCGGCTGATAGGCCGCTGGACAATGCCTGTGCGATACTGCGGCTGGTTGTTCGGCATCTGACACCTGCCGTTCGACCCGACGACGTCCTGTCCGGTCTCCGAGCTGTGGCCGACCTGGCGCCGCCGGTCCCCGCAGCGGTGACCAGGCTGGCGCAGGGGCTCTTCGACGAGGAGTCCGGCACGGTGACCGACCCGCTCGCGCCCGACCGCGAGGCTGTCACGGCCGCCCCACCCACGGCCGCCGCGACTGCCGACGCGAAGGCGCCGGAAGGTCCCGCCGCGTAGGGATCGTCGCCGCCGCGCAGCCCTGGCACTCGGGAGCCACCTGGGTCGGGCCGCGCACTGACCTGAAGACTTCCGCCAGGCCGTACGGACAAGACGTACGGAACCGGCGGCCACGGACTACAGCTCCCGAGTGGCGAACGCGCCCCGGAGGCCGGCTCCGCGCTGACAGCGCGGTGCCGCGCCGGACCGGACGTCAGCCGCGGCGCCCGGGAGCGTGACGGGAGAACCGCCCGCATGCTCAACAACGAGAACGACATCACCGCCGCCGGCAACGACAGCCCGAGCGACAACCTGCCGCCGCGCAGGCGCCGCCGGGCCGCGTCGCGGCCCGCGGGTCCGCCCGGCGCCGCCCCGGCCGCCGAGGTGACCGAGGCCGCCCCGGCCGCCCCCGCCGAGGAAGCCGCACCCAGCGCCGCCCCGGCCCGCCCGCGCCGCCGCGCGACCCGCGCCGTCGCCACGCCCACCGCTGCGGCCGCCGAGGCCGTCGTGGTCGAGGCCCCCGCCACGCCCGCCGAGGAGCCGGCCGAGGCCGCTGCTCCGGCGCCGCGTACCCGTCGCCGTGCCACCCGCGCTGTGACCGCGCCGGTTGCCGAGGCCGCTGCGGCTCCGGCCGCCGTGGAGGAGCCGGCCGAGGCCGCTGCCCCGGCCCCGCGTACCCGCCGTCGCGCCACCCGCGCCGCGGCCGCCCCCGCCGCCGAGACCGCTGCCGCCGAGCCCGTGGCCGAGGAGGCCGCGAAGCCCGCCTTCACCGTCGCCGACGCCGTGGACGCGCCCAAGCGCGGCCGCCGCCGCGCCACCCGCGCCGCCGCCCAGGCTGCACCGGCCGCCTCCGCGCAGCCCGAGGCCCCGGCCGAGGAGCCCGCCGCCCCGGCCCGCGGCCGCCGCGCCACGCGCCCCGCCGTGCCCGTGTTCCAGGCGCCGGTGTTCACCGAGCCGATGTTCCAGACGCCGGAGACCGCTGCCCTCGCCGCCGCCGCGGCCGCCGCCGCCGAGGCCGAGGCCGAGGAAGCCGAGGAGGAGGCCGAGCTGGAGGCCGAGGCCGCCGAGGCCCCCGCCCCGCAGCCCGCCGGCCGCCGCCGTCGCCGCGGCCGCGGCGCGGTCGAGGCCGCCCCGGTCGCCGAGCCGGAGGAGGAGTTCGAGGCCGAGGCCGCCGACCTGGAGGAGGAAGAGGCCGAGGAGGTCGACGAGTCGGGCGAGCGCCCGTCCCGCCGCCGCCGTCGCGGTGGCCGTCGCCGCCGTCGCGGTGAGGCCGCCGACCTGGACGAGGCCGCCGAGGAGGAGGCCGAGGCCGCCGCCGAGCAGGAGGCCGCCGAGGCCGAGGAGGAGGAAGAGGAGGAGGCCGAGGAGGCCGGCGAGGCCGGTGTCCTGGGGTCCGCCTCCAGCCGCCGTCGCCGTCGCCGCCGTCGCCGCAGCGGTGACGCCGCCGAGGCCGAGGCCGGCGACGAGGACGGCGTCCGTACCGTCGTCAAGGTCCGCGAGCCGCGCCCGGCGCGCGAGAAGGCCGAAGCGTCCGACGAGGTCCAGTCCATCAAGGGCTCGACCCGCCTGGAGGCGAAGAAGCAGCGCCGCCGCGAGGGCCGCGAGCAGGGCCGCCGCCGCGTGCCGATCATCACCGAGGCCGAGTTCCTGGCGCGCCGCGAGGCCGTCGAGCGCGTGATGGTCGTCCGCCAGAGCGGTGAGCGCACCCAGATCGGCGTCCTCGAGGACAACGTGCTCGTCGAGCACTACGTCAACAAGGAAGAGGCCACCTCGTACGTCGGCAACGTCTACCTGGGCAAGGTCCAGAACGTGCTGCCGTCGATGGAGGCCGCGTTCATCGACATCGGCAAGGGCCGCAACGCCGTCCTGTACGCCGGCGAGGTCAACTTCGAGGCGCTCGGCCTGGCCAACGGGCCGCGCCGCATCGAGTCCGCCCTGAAGTCCGGCCAGTCCGTGCTGGTCCAGGTCACCAAGGACCCGATCGGCCACAAGGGTGCCCGCCTGACCTCGCAGGTCTCGCTGCCCGGCCGCTACCTGGTCTACGTGCCCGAGGGCTCGATGACCGGCATCAGCCGCAAGCTGCCCGACACCGAGCGCGCGCGCCTGAAGACCATCCTCAAGAAGATCGTCCCCGAGGACGCGGGCGTCATCGTGCGCACCGCCGCCGAGGGCGCGAGCGAGGACGAGCTGCGCCGCGACGTCGAGCGTCTGCAGGCGCAGTGGGAGGACATCCAGAAGAAGTCGAAGCAGATCACGACGTCGTCGCCGAGCCTGCTGTACGGCGAGCCGGACATGACCGTCCGCGTCGTGCGCGACATCTTCAACGAGGACTTCTCCAAGGTCATCGTCAGCGGTGACAGCGCCTGGGAGACCATCCACGGGTACGTCTCGCACGTCGCCCCGGACCTGGCCGACCGGCTCTCGCGCTGGACCTCCGAGGTGGACGTCTTCGCGACGTACCGGATCGACGAGCAGCTCGCCAAGGCGCTCGACCGCAAGGTGTGGCTGCCCTCGGGCGGCTCCCTCGTGATCGACAAGACCGAGGCGATGGTCGTCATCGACGTCAACACCGGCAAGTTCACCGGTCAGGGCGGCAACCTCGAGGAGACCGTCACCAGGAACAACCTGGAGGCGGCCGAGGAGATCGTGCGCCAGCTGCGGCTGCGCGACCTGGGCGGCATCGTCGTCATCGACTTCATCGACATGGTCCTGGAGTCCAACCGCGACCTGGTCCTGCGGCGGATGCTGGAGTGCCTGGGCCGTGACCGTACGAAGCACCAGGTCGCCGAGGTGACCTCGCTGGGCCTGGTCCAGATGACCCGCAAGCGGGTGGGCCAGGGCCTGCTGGAGTCCTTCTCCGAGACCTGCGTCCACTGCAACGGGCGCGGTGTGATCGTGCACATGGACACGGCCACCGCGGCCGGCAACGGCGGCAAGCGGGCCAAGCGCCGCGGCGGCCGGGGCCACGAGCACGACCACGATGTGGAGGCGGCCGAGGTCGTCGAGGCGGCCGAGACCGTCGAGGCCGAGACCGAGGTGGAGACCGAGGCCGAGGTGGCCGCCGAGCTCGCCGCGCCGGTGGCGCTGCCCGAGCCGGCGTTCGCCGCGGACGAGGAGCTGTACGGCAGCATCGCCGAGGCGGAGGCCGCGGCCGGCATCAGCAGCCGCCGCAACCGCCGCCGCGCCACCCGCAAGGCGACCGCTGCGGCGGGCGCCCCGCGCGCTGCCGCTGCCGCCGCCCCGGTGGTGGAGGCCGCCCCGGTCGAGGTCGAGATCGCGGCCGAGCCGGTCACCGAGCCCGCCGACACGGTGTTGGAGCCGGCCGCCGAGGCCGTCGCCGAGGCCGTGGCCGCGGCGGAGACGGTCGAGGCCGCTCCCGCCCCGGCGGCGGAGGAGGCCGCGCCGAAGGGCCGTACGCGCCGCCGCGCCACCCGCAAGGCGACCGCCCCGGCCGCCCCGGCGGAGCCGGTGGTCGAGGCCGAGCCGGAGCCGCAGCCGGAGCCCGAGCCGGTCGCCCCGGTCGAGGAGGCCCCCGAGGCCCCCGAGGCCGAGGCCCCGGCAGCGGAGGAGGCCCCGGCTGCCGCCGAGGCTGCTCCGGTCGAGGAGGCCGCCCCGGCCCGTCCGCGGCGCCGCGCCACCCGCAAGGCCACCGCACCCGCCGGCTCCCCGGCCGGAGCGGAGGCGGCGGTGCTGGTCGTCGAGACGGCACCGGAGCCCGCCCCGGTCGAGGAGGCCCCCGAGGCCGCCCCGGTCGAGGAGGCCCCGGCGGCGGAGGAGGCCCCGGCCAAGAAGACGGTCCGCAAGACGGCCGCCAAGAAGGCCCCGGCGAAGAAGGCCGCCGCGAAGAAGACGACGACGGCCAAGAAGACCGCCGCCAAGAAGACGACGGCCAAGAAGACGACGGCGAAGAAGGCGACCAAGAAGGCCGCCGCGGCGGAGCCCGCTGCGGACGCCGACGCCTGATCCGCGTCACCACCGGGACTGCCCCGGCCCCCACTGCGGGGGCCGGGGCAGTCCCGTACCGGCACGCGGCGCACGGCAAAGGAGCGCAGAAGGCATGGAACGGTTCCCCATGTGGGACGGGCAGGGCCGGAAGACCGGCCTGGCCGAGGTGCTCACCCGCGTCCCGGACAACACCTGGACGTGGCTCCTGCTCGACTGGGACGGGGTCGGCGAGGCCCCCGGCGGCCTCGACGCCGAAGCCTTCCGCGACCTGGTCCTGGCCGCGCCGGCCGGGATCCCCATGACCTGGCCCGAGGTGCAGGCGTTCGCCGCGGCGCAGCAGGACGTCAACGACGTGCTGCTGGTGGCGGTCGACGCGGCCGCCGACGCGGACCCGCAGCGGTTCGCGCGGGACGACTTCGCCGGCTGCCGGTACCTCGTCGAGGGCTTCGACAGCGGGACGTGGACGGTGGGCCGGCCGGACCGGCCCACGGCGCCGTTCGATGTGAGCAATCCCGTGGCGCCGTGGGTCATCTTCGGCCCCGAGGGGGCGCCCGAGTTCGATGAGCAGATTGCTGCCCTGCGGGCCAAGGGGGGCCGCGTCTACCATTTCGATGCCCGGGACATGCCGGACCTGGCAGGTGTATGCGACCAGTTTGCCGAGAAGCTCAGCTTCCCCGGCTACTTCGGGCGCAACTGGGCTGCCTTGGTCGACTGCCTCGACGACCTCCACGATCACGTGACCGGGGGTGTGGGTCTTGTATGCGTGATCCACAATGCGGATGTCCTGCTCGACTCAGACCACGTCCGGGATCTGGTGGGTACGTTGTGCCTGGCGGCGGACCGAGCCAACACGGAGTTCGACTTGGACGGGGAGCTCCGCTACCGCCCCGTGGTGGTCGAGCACTTCGTCTTCCTGCTGGACGAGGTGGACGCTGCGGCCTTCGCCCCGCTGATCGAGGAGCCGGACGACGTCGTCGCGGCCGTGGACGGGGTGTTCGCCACCGCAGCCCTGGACCTCGCCGCCTGGCGCCCCGAGACGTGGGCGCGGGGCTTGCACGGCCCGGTTTGACCTTCTAAACCTCCGGCGCGTAACCTTGCACGTCGGCGTGTCTACGTGCGCGCCAGCCACTGAGCACCTCACCTCCCGAGCCGCTGCGCGGTCCGGGGGAGGCCGCCTCGCGTTCGGCGGGGGACGGCTGGCTTCAGGGGTTTCCATCGAGCGAGAGAGAGATCCGCGTGTACGCCATCGTGCGCAGCGGTGGTCGCCAGCACAAGGTTGCTGTCGGCGACATCGTTGAGGTTGACAAGATTTCCACTGCCAAGGTTGGCGACACGGTCGAGCTCTCGACCCTGCTCGTTGTCGACGGCGACGCCGTGACCAGCGACCCGTGGGTCCTGGCCGGCATCAAGGTCCAGGCCGAGGTCGTGGACCACCACAAGGGCGCCAAGATCGACATCCTGCGCTACAAGAACAAGACCGGCTACCGCCGTCGCCAGGGTCACCGTCAGCAGTACACGGCGATCAAGGTCACCGCTATCCCGACGGCCGCGAAGTAAAGAGGGACTGAGCAATGGCACACAAGAAGGGCGCATCGTCCACCCGGAACGGTCGCGATTCCAATGCCCAGCGGCTCGGCGTGAAGCGCTTCGGCGGTCAGGTCGTCAACGCTGGTGAGATCCTGGTCCGTCAGCGCGGCACCCACTTCCACCCGGGCGCCGGTGTCGGCCGTGGTGGCGACGACACGCTGTTCGCGCTGCAGGCCGGTGCCGTGCAGTTCGGCACGCACCGTGGCCGCAAGGTCGTGAACATCGTTCCGGCCGCCTGATCCAGCTTCTGCTGATCAAGCGTTCGTAACGTCCCGAGGGCGGATCTCAGCTCTTTCCGGCGCAAGTCGGGAAGAGAGGTCCGCCCTCGGCGCGTTTGCACGTACACACGTCCAATGGACAGCAAGGCCTGTCCGGGACATCCCCGTCTGTATCTGGAGGAACACCCATGACCACCTTCGTGGACCGCGTCGAGCTGCACGTCGCCGCGGGTAACGGAGGCCACGGCTGCGCCTCCGTACACCGGGAGAAGTTCAAGCCGCTCGGCGGTCCCGACGGCGGCAACGGCGGCCGCGGCGGCGATGTGATCCTGGTCGTCGACCAGTCGGTCACGACCCTGCTGGACTACCACCACAGCCCGCACCGCAAGGCCACCAACGGCAAGCCGGGCGAGGGCGGCAACCGCTCCGGCAAGGACGGCCAGGACCTGGTCCTGCCGGTCCCGGACGGCACCGTCGTCCTCGACAAGCAGGGCAACGTGCTCGCCGACCTCGTCGGCCAGGGCACCACCTACGTCGCCGCCGAGGGCGGCCGCGGCGGCCTCGGCAACGCGGCGCTCGCCTCCGCCCGCCGCAAGGCCCCCGGCTTCGCGCTCCTCGGCGTCCCCGGCGCCACCGGCGACATCGTCCTGGAGCTCAAGACCGTCGCCGACGTGGCCCTGGTCGGCTTCCCCAGCGCCGGCAAGTCCTCGCTGATCTCGGTGCTCTCCGCCGCCAAGCCGAAGATCGCGGACTACCCGTTCACCACCCTGGTCCCGAACCTGGGCGTCGTCACGGCCGGCTCGACCGTGTACACGATCGCCGACGTCCCCGGCCTGATCCCGGGCGCCAGCCAGGGCAAGGGCCTGGGCCTGGAGTTCCTGCGCCACGTCGAGCGCTGCTCGGTCCTCGTGCACGTGCTGGACACCGCCACCCTGGAGTCCGACCGCGACCCGGTCTCCGACCTCGACGTCATCGAGGAGGAGCTCAAGCAGTACGGCGGCGGCCTGGAGACCCGGCCGCGCCTGGTCGTGCTCAACAAGGTGGACATCCCCGACGGCCAGGAGCTCGCGGACATGATCCGCCCCGACCTGGAGGCGCGCGGCTACAAGGTCTTCGAGGTCTCCGCGGTCGCCCGCACCGGCCTGAAGGAGCTCTCCTACTTCCTCGCGGAGGTCGTCGCCAAGGCGCGCGCCCGCAAGCCGAAGCAGGAGGCGACCCGTATCGTCATCCGCCCGAAGGCCGTCGACGAGACCGGCTTCACCGTCACCTACGACGAGGTCGAGGACGTGTACCGCGTGCGCGGCGAGAAGCCGGAGCGCTGGGTGCGCCAGACCGACTTCAACAACGACGAGGCCGTGGGCTACCTGGCCGACCGCCTCAACCGCCTCGGCGTCGAGGACCAGCTGCTGAAGGTCGGCGCCCGCGCCGGCGACGGCGTGGCCATCGGCTCGGACGACAACGCGGTCGTGTTCGACTGGGAGCCGTCGATGATGGCCGGCGCCGAGATGCTGGGCCGCCGCGGCGAGGACCACCGCATGGAGGCCCCGCGTCCGGCGACGCAGCGCCGCAAGGAGAAGGAAGCGCGCCGCAAGGACTCGGCGCAGCAGGAGTACGACGAGTTCCGGCCGTTCTGACCGGTTTCCGGCCGGTTCCAGCCCCTTTCCGGCCGGCTCCTGACCGGCATTTGTCCTGGTTCTGTACCGCTCCTTCACACGGACGGCGCAGTTGAGGTGATGTTCACCCGTGTCGCCTAGGATCCACGGGTGAGCAGCACCATTCCTCCCAGCGTCTCCGTCGTCGTGATCGCGTACAACGACGCCGCGCTCGTGGGCGAGGCCGTCACCTCGGCACTCGCCCAGGGCCCGGTCGTGGCCGAGGTCATCGCCGTCGACGACGCCTCGGCCGACGGCACCGCCCGGGTCCTGGACGAGCTGGCCGCCGTCCACCCCCGCCTGAAGGTCGTGCACCGCACGGAGAACAGCGGCGGTTGCGGCACCCCCCGCAACGACGGGATCGCGGTCGCGACGTCCCCGTACGTCCTCTTCCTCGACAGCGACGACATCCTGCCGCCGGGCGCGGCCGAGGCCCTGGTGCGCGCCGCCGAGGAGCACCGCGCGCCCGTGACCGTCGGCGCGTGCGTACGCCGGGAGCTGCCGCAGTACCACGACGTCCCCTGGATGCCCGGGCTCTACACCGCGGGCGACGTCATCGACCGGCCGGCCGACCGGCCGGAGCTGGTCCGCGACACCCTCTGCGTCAACAAGCTGTACGAGCGGTCCTTCCTTGAGAAGCACGCGATCCGCTTCCCCGACGGCCGGTTCGTCTACGAGGACTTCGTCTTCACCGCCCGCGTCCTGGCCGCGGGCCCCCGCATCGCCGTCATCGACGACCTCGTCTACGTGTGGCACGTGCGCCGCAGCGCCGCCCAGGTGTCGATCTCCCTGGACCGCAAGGACGTCTCGAACTGGCGCTCCCGGATCGAGGCCCACCGCACTGCCGCCCGGATCATCGCCGAGTCCTCCGCCGAGCTGGGCCGCGCCTGCCAGGTGAAGTTCCTCGAGTACGACCTGCGCATGTACCTGCGCGAGCTCGGCCGGGACCCCGAGTACCAGGCCGCCTGGTGGACCCTGACCCGCGAGTACCTCGCCACCTTCGACGACGCCGTCATCGAGGCCGCCGGGGCGCCCGCCCGCTGGATCGTCCGCGTCCTGCAGGCGAGCCCGGTCCCGCCCGCCGACGTCGAACGCCTCACCCGCTTCGCCGCCGAGCCGCCGCGCCTGCTGCCCCCGTACGCCACCGGCCCGGACGGCGCGCCCGTGTGGAGCGAGGAGCTCCCGGTCGCCCTCGACGGGCTCGCCGGGCTGCCGCTCTCCGAGCTGCCCGTCAGCGTCGACGCCGGCCCCGCGGGCACCGGCGGGCTGCGGCTGCGCGTGCACGACCTGTACGGGCGGCTCGCCGCGGCCGGGCCGCGCACCGCCCGGCTCCGCTTCGTGCCGCGCTCCGGCGGCGAAGGCGTCCTGGACCGGACGGTGGAGCTGCGCCGCGCCGCGGAGGGCGACTCCTGGAGCTGCGAGGTGCCGTTCCACCTCACCGCCGTGGCCGCCGCCGGGCGCCGCCAGGGCCGGCGCGGCATGCAGGCGTGGGGCGTGCAGGTGGAGGTGGAGTTCGCCGACGGCAGCTCCCTGACCACCTCGCCGCGCCCCCTCGACGCCCTGCTGCACCGCAGGGCGCTGCCGAGCAGCAGGTACGGTGTTCTGCTGGCGCAGCCGTTCCGCACGGGCGGAGGGTCCCTGGCCCTGCGGCTCGCGCCGGGCGCTGCGGGGGCGCTGAGCCTCGTACGCAACCGCCTCCACCGGGCCCGGGCAGGCCGCGGGGCGGGATGAAGTCGGGCCGGCGGCCGGCACGGGCCGCCGGAAAGATCAACGGACAGCCCCTCGGACCGGGTCCGCGGGTGCTCCTCGGGAGACACGCATGACATTTCTGATCACCGGTGGCGCCGGCTACATCGGCTCGCACGTCGTCCGCGCGATGCTGCTCGCGGGGGAGGAGGTCGTCGTGTACGACGACCTCTCCACGGGCAACGAGGACCGCGTCCCGGAGGGCGTCCCGCTGGTGATCGGCTCGGTCCTGGACCGGCTGGTCCTGGACGAGGCCATCCGGAAGCACAAGATCACCGGCGTGGTGCACCTGGCGGGCAAGAAGCAGGTCGGCGAGTCCGTCGAGAAGCCGCTGTACTACTACCACGAGAACGTCGAGGGCCTTCAGGTCCTGCTCGGGGCGGTGGCCGCCGCGGGCGTGCGCAACTTCCTCTTCTCCTCCTCCGCCTCGGTGTACGGCATGCCGGACGTGGAGCTGGTCACCGAGGAGACCCCGTGCGCGCCGATGAGCCCGTACGGCGAGACCAAGCTCGCCGGCGAGTGGCTGGTCCGGGCCGCCGGCAAGGCCCACGGCATCTCCACGGCCTGCCTGCGGTACTTCAACGTGGCGGGCGCCGCCGCCCCCGAGCTCGCGGACACCGGGGTCTTCAACCTGGTCCCGATGGTCTTCGAGCGGTTCGACAGGGGCGAGGGCGCCCGCATCTTCGGCGACGACTACCCGACGCCGGACGGCACCTGCATCCGCGACTACATCCACGTGGAGGACCTGGCCGAGGCCCACGTCGCGGCGGCCCGCAAGCTCGCCGAGTGGGGCGCGGCCGGGGACTTCAAGGACCTGACCGTCAACATCGGCCGCGGCGAGGGCGTCTCCGTACGGGAGATGGCCCGGCTGCTGAACGAGGCCACCGGGCACGACCACGAGCCGGTCGTCGTGCCGCGCCGCCCGGGCGACCCGGCGAAGGTCGTCGCCTCGGCGGACCGGATCCACTCCGTGCTGGGCTGGAAGGCCAAGCACGACGTCCGCGAGATGATCACCTCGGCCTGGGCGGGCTGGGAGGCCAACCGCAAGGGCGCCCTGCACCACTCCGAGCGCTGACGGCAGGCCTTTCGGCCGCCGCCGCTCCGGCTCGCACGAAGGGCGCGTACGCCAAGGGCCCGTGCGCAAAGGGCCCGTACGCGAAGGAGCCGCCCGCCCCGGACACGACCGGGGCAGGCGGCTCCTTCGTCACATGCGTCACACCGCGTCAGCGGCAGCGGCTCAGCGCTCCAGGAACGCGAACAGCTCCTCCCAGCGGTCGGTGATCTCGCTGCCGGAGTACCGCTGTACGGCGCGGAACGCCCGGTCGCCGAGCCGGTCGCGCAGCTCCCGGTCCGACATCAGCGCGTCCAGGTGCCCGGCCAGCTCCATCGTGTTGCCCAGGCGGGCCAGCAGCCCGTCCTCGCCGTGCTCGACGATCTCCCGTACGCCCGGAGCGCAGTCGAAGGCGGCGGCGGGCACGCCCGCGGCCATCGCCTCCAGCAGCGTGATCGGGAATCCCTCGGCCCGCGAGGCCTGCGCGAAGACCGACGCCCCGCGCAGCGCGCCCAGCACGTCGTCGGTGCTGCCCATCCACTCCACCGAGTCGTCCAGGCCGAGCGAGGTGCAGTGCGCCCGCAGCGTCGGCTCCTCCACGCCCGCGCCGTAGATGCGCAGGACCCAGTCGGGGTGGGCCGGGGCCGCCTCCGCCCAGGCGTCGAGGAGCAGGTCCATGCCCTTCTCGAAGGCGAGGCGGCCGACGCTGGCGACCACCTTCTCCGTGCGCGGGGCGGGTGAGTCCGGCATGAACGGGAGCGGGTTCGGCATGCTGGAGACGTTCTCCATGCCGGCCCGGATCCACAGGTCCGCGTCCTCCGGGGTCAGCACCAGCAGCCGGTCGACGTGGGCGTAGTGGCGCCGGACCCGGTCGCCGCGGGTGGACTTGCGGCTGGCCTCGAAGGACTCGTGGCTCATGCCGATGACGGTGAGCCCCTTGGTGTCGGCGAGGGCCACCCACTCCATCGCCCACACCTGCGTGACGATCACCACGCCGCCGGGGCGGGCCGCGCGCAGCAGCTCGCTCAGCTTCTCCGCCTTGTCGCGCATCAGGGCCCGCCGGGCCGCCTGGCGGCGCCGCTCGGGGGCGTTGAGCCGGCCCTTGACGCCGCGCAGGCGGCGGGCCTTGGGCGGGTGGGTCTCGTACAGGGTGGTCATCGCGTACGGCAGGTCCTGCGGCAGCTTCTGCCGGATCTCCTCGGCGACGGGCGCGATGCCGACGAGGTGCACCGCGTGCCCGCGGTCGGTGAAGAGCCGGGCCATCTGGTGCGACCAGGTCGTCACGCCGCCGAGCTCGTCGACGCTGTTGGAGACGATGAAGATGTCGCGTCCGCGGTGCTCCGCCCCGCGGTGCTGTTCGGTGTCCGCCGCTGCGTGGGACCCGGCGGTCTGCTGGCTCACTTGCCGCTCCTGGTGAAGAACTTCTCGACGATCTGGCGGGCGGCGTCCCCGCGGTCGTATTCGCCGAACTCGGCGAGGAAGCGCTGGCGCGCCTGCGCGTACTTGGCGTCCGCCTCGTCGAACGCGGCGACGGCCTGGAAGAGTTCGTCGGCCGTGGCGACCACGGGGCCGGGGGCCTTCTCCTTCAGGTCGAAGTACGTGCCGCGGATGTCGCCCGCGTACTTCTCGTAGTCGTACGCGAAGAACAGCATCGGCCGGTCCAGGACCGCGTAGTCGAACATCACGGACGAGTAGTCGGTGACGAGCCCGTCGGCGAGCGCGAGCAGCGGCGTGATGTCGTGGTGCCCGGACACGTCGATGACGCGGCCCTCGACCGACGGCGGCAGGGTGACGCTGTTGAGGTAGTGGGTGCGCACGAGCAGCGTGAAGCGGTCGCCGAGCCGGTCGGCGAACTCCTCCACGTCGAAGGGGAACTCGAAGCCCTCCACCGTGCCGTCCGCGCCCGCCCGGAACGTGGGCGCGTACAGCAGGATCCTCTTGTCCGGGTCGATGCCCAGCTCGGCGGCGAGCGGTCCGCGGACCCGCTCCCCGCTCTGCGTCTCGGCCCGGTGCGCCTCGACGAGGGCGTCGTTGCGCGGGTAGCCGGCGCGCAGCAGCACCTCGTCGCGCAGGCGGAAGCCCTTGGCGAGGGTGCGCACGTCGTGCTCGGAGCGGACCAGGAAGTGGTCGAAGCGGTTCACGGCCGCCTGGAAGCGGTCCTGGGCCGGGCGGCCCTGGGCCTTGGTGCGCGGCTCGTGGAAGCCCATCCGCTTGAGCGCGGAGCCGTGCCAGGTCTGGATGTACGTGGTCCCCGGGCGCTTGGTCAGGGCCAGCGGGAAGCCCTGGTTGTCGACCCAGTACTCGGCCTGCGCGAGCGCGCGCAGGTACGGCCAGCTCCAGCGCTTGACCAGGGTGGCCTCCTTGGGGAAGCCGGTGGGCTTGGCGCCCGCGTAGGACCAGATCGCCTCGAAGGGGGCGCCCTGGCGGACCATCTCCTCGTAGATCGCCTTGGGGCTGTCGCTGTACTGCTTGCCCATGTGGCTCTCGAAGACGACCGTGCCCTTCTTGATCGGCAGCTTCGAGAAGACCTCGTGGTAGACCTTCACCTTCTGCTCGCCCGAGCCGAGGTTGCGGCGGGCGCGCAGGGCCCTGCGCAGGCTGCGCTTGACCACGCCGGCGGCCTTGCCGTGCATGGCACCGCTGATCAGGGCCTGGGTGCGCACGGCGGCGGGGCCCTCGGCGGTCAGGACGTAGGAGAGGTTGCCCTTCTTGGTCACCTCCGGCTCGAAGCGGTCGGAGACCAGCCGGGTCAGGCGCGGCCGCACGCGCAGCCGGGCTGCGGACTCCAGGTCGACGCCGCCGACGGAGACGCGGGTGGTGAGGCGGTCGTCGCCCGCGGTGAGCTTGAGGCGCACGTCCCAGACGGCGTCGATGATGCCGAGGGGGCGCACGGTGCTGCCGATGTCGGCCGTGGCCGTCCACTCGATCGTGTCGCCGGCGTGGCGCACGGTTGCCGCCGGGAAGCTGAAGGAGCGCACGCCGATCTGACGGCGGGCCCGGAACTCCAGGGTGGCCTTCAGGTCGGTGTCCGGGGTGATCCGGCCCAGCGGGTTCACGACTGCGCCGGACAGGGTGACGGTGCCGCGGCCGTCGTCCTCGTACGAGGTCAGGCGGTTGCCCAGGACGAGTGAGGTGAGCGGGGCGGTGTGGAAGCCCTGCTCGGTGACGTCCAGTATCCGGCGGGCCTCGGTGTCGGCCGGGTCGTCGACGTGGGCGGCGCACCAGTACACGCGCCCGTCGCGCTCGGCGAGCGGCGAGGTCAGCCGCCCCTTGTTCGTCATCGCGTCGGCGGCCGGGAGCAGGTTGTCCCAGTCCTCCTTGCCGAGCAGGTAGGCGCAGATGGCCTGGAGGTGGGTGACGTTCTCGTACGCGGCCGGGTCGATGCCGGCCAGGTAGCCGTTGGCGAGGCGGGCGAACTCCTGGCGGTACGCGTCGCCCAGCAGGGGCAGGTCGCGCAGGTGCAGCACCAGGTCGTGCTTGAGGAACTTGGCGTCCTTGGCCGTCTTGATGTCGGTGTGGCCGTGGGCGGCGAGCAGCTCGTCGACGCGGCGGTGGATCTCCATCCGGTGGACGAAGTTCGCGATCTCGTGGCGCCGGTTGCTGATCGACTTCGCCGCGGCCTTCTCGACCACGTTCCAGTAGTAGACGTGGTTGGGGATCAGGGTGATGCGGCGGGCGGCCACGTAGGCCTGGGCGGAGAAGAGCAGGTCCTCGTAGTGGATGCCGACCGGGAACTCCAGGCCCTGCTCCAGCAGGAACGAGCGCCGGTAGCACTTGTTGGTGGAGAGGGTGTCGTAGACCAGCAGGTCGGGGTACTCGGTGATCGACTCCAGGGTGCGGGTGCGGGAGTAGATCCAGGGGTACCACTCGGTGGTCTTGCCCCAGCGGTTGTCGAGGTGCACGCGCACGCACATGCCGGACACCAGGTCGGAGCCGGTCCGCTCGGCGGCGTCCAGCATGTTCCGGCAGGCGTTGCGCTCGAGCACGTCGTCGCTGTCCAGGAACATCACGTAGGTGCCGGTCGCCTGCCGGATGCCGTGGTTGCGGGGGGCGCCGCAGCCGCCGCTGTTCTCGGGCAGGCGGAAGGCGCGCACCCGGCCCGGGTGTGCGGCTTCGAGCTCCTGGGCGACCGCGTACGACCGGTCCTTGCTGCAGTCGTCGACGATCACGACTTCGACCCCGTGCAGGGTCTGGTCCAAAACCGACCGGACGGCTGTCGGCAGACGCTCTGCGTCGTTGTAGACGATGACGACCACGGAGACGTCAGGCACGTGCACCTCGATCCCTTCGTTCCATTCCGCTTAACCCGTCAAAGCTACCGTGTGTCGCGCTCGGCTCCGGCAGTCCGACCCTCGGCGTGCATACTTCTAAGGAAGAGGTGTGTGGCGGGTCCGGTCGCCGACAATCACCCGTTCGGACCCAGCAGGAAGTGTTCATGACGAAGCTGTCCGTAGTAGTGCCCTGCTACAACGAAGAAGCCGTGATCGACAGCTTCGACGCGGAGATCCGCAGGGTCCTGGACTCCCTGCCCGTCGACTACGAAGTGTGCTACGTCGACGACGGCAGCCGGGACGGCACCCTCGCCAAGCTCCGCCGAATCGCCGCCGAGCACGGGGAGCGCACCCGGTACGTCTCCTTCAGCCGCAACTTCGGCAAGGAGGCCGGCATGCTCGCCGGCCTGCGCGAGGCCACCGGCGACGCCGTCGTGATCATGGACGCGGACCTCCAGCACCCCCCGGAGCTCATCGCGACCATGCTCGACTACTACCGGCAGGGCCACGACCAGATCATCGCCCGCCGCACCCGCGAGGGCGACAAGAAGGTCCGCTCCGCACTCAGCCGCCTCTACTACCGCGGCGTGAACCGCTGGGTCGACGTGGAGCTCACCGACGGCGTCGGCGACTTCCGCCTGCTGTCGCGGCCCGCGGTGGACGCGCTGCTGTCGCTGCCCGAGTACAACCGCTTCTCCAAGGGCCTCTTCTCCTGGATCGGCTTCGACACCGTCCACTTCGACTACCGCAACGCGCAGCGCGAGGCCGGCGAGACCAAGTGGAAGTTCGGCTCGCTGCTGAACTACGCCATGGACGGGCTGATCTCGTTCAACAACCGGCCGCTGCGGATCGGTATCTGGGCGGGCGTGTCGCTGGTGGCGCTGACCGCCCTGTACGCGGTGTGGATCGCGGTCGCGGCCATGACCAACGGGGTCGACGCACCCGGGTACGTCACCCTCGTGGCCATCATCGTCGGCATCGGCGGCGTACAGATGATCATGCTGGGCCTGATCGGCGAGTACATCGGGCGCATCTACTACGAGACCAAGCGCCGGCCGCACTTCCTGGTCAAGGAGGCGCACGGCGCCGACGCCCAGGGCCGGCCCAAGGCGGGCGCGGTGGGAGGCGCCGCGGACGTGCGCGACGAGCGCGAGCGCGGCGGCCTCGCCGCCTCTGCTCCCGCCTCCGGCTCGGCCGCCAGGGCAACCGTTTCCGCCGAGCATGAGGCCCGCTGACCTATGAAGGACCAGCTCGGACAGATCGTCCGCTTCGGCCTCGTCGGCGCCGTCAACACCGGCACCTTCTTCGGCATCTACCTGCTCCTGCACCCGTGGATGCCGTACTTCCTCGCCTACACCCTGGCCTTCCTGCTGGCGATGGTCGGCTCGTTCTTCATGAACACCTACTTCACCTACCGCACCCGGCCCACGTGGAAGAAGTTCCTGCTCTTCCCGCTGACCAACATCACGAACTACGTGATCCAGTCGGTCGGGCTCTACGCCCTGGTGACCTGGGCCGGCCTGGACACCCGCATCGCGCCGCTCGTCGCGGCCGTCGTCGCCATCCCCTTCACCTTCCTGCTCTCCCGCAAGATCCTCGTTCCGGGGCGCGGTGCCGGGGCGGGTGCGGAGGCCGCGGCGGAGCCGACCGAGTCCAGGGTCTGAAACCCCCGAGCGTCCCTCTCGGCCCACCCCGTAGATTGAGACGGCGAGCGGGCGCAGAGGCCTGCGCAGCAGGACATGACGGCAAGGGGCAAGGGGACAGACGTGTCAGCGGCTAGGCAGGGTGTCGTGGACGCCCGCAGGATCGTGGTCAAGGTCGGCTCCTCCTCCCTGACCACGGCGGCCGGCGGACTCGACGCCGACCGGGTGGACGCACTGGTCGACGTCCTCGCCAAGGCCCGCAGCGGCGGCGAGAAGGAGATCGTCCTCGTCTCGTCCGGCGCCATCGCCGCCGGACTCTCCCCGCTCGGCCTGGCCCGCCGTCCCAAGGGCCTGGCCCGCCAGCAGGCCGCCGCCAGCGTCGGCCAGGGCCTCCTCGTCGCCCGGTACACCGCCTCCTTCGCCCGCTACGGCGTCCGCGTCGGCCAGGTGTTGCTCACCACCGACGACACCAGCCGGCGCGCCCACTACCGCAACGCGTACCGGACCCTGGACCAGCTCCTGGCCATGGGCGCCCTGCCCGTCGTCAACGAGAACGACACCGTTGCCACGGACGAGATCCGCTTCGGCGACAACGACCGGCTCGCCGCCCTCGTCGCCCACCTGGTCCGCGCCGACCTCCTCGTCCTGCTCTCCGACGTGGACGGCCTGTACGACGGCGACCCCTCGCTGCCCGGCACCACCCGCATCGGCGAGGTCCGCGGCCCCGAGGACATCGCCCACGTCTCGATCGGCAGCGCCGGCAAGGCGGGCGTCGGCACCGGCGGCATGGTCACCAAGGTCGAGGCGGCCCGGATCGCCGCGGCCGCCGGCATCCCCGTCGTCCTCACCTCCGCCAGCCAGGCGGCCGACGCCCTGGCCGGGCGCGGCACCGGCACCTTCTTCCACGCCACGGGCCGCCGCTCCGCGGACCGGCTGCTGTGGCTCCAGCACGCGTCGACCCCGCAGGGGCACCTGGTGCTCGACGACGGCGCCGTCGCGGCGGTCACCGAGCGCGGCAGCTCCCTGCTGCCCGCCGGCATCGCGGCCGTCGAGGGCGACTTCGTCGCCGGCGACCCGGTCGAGCTGCGGGCGGCCGACGGGCGCGCCGTGGCCCGGGGCCTGGTCAACTTCGACGCCAAGGAGCTCCCGCAGCTCCTCGGCCGCTCCACCCGCGAGCTGGCCCGGGAACTCGGCCCTGAGTATGAGCGCGAGGTCGTCCACAGGGACGATCTGGTCCTGCTGCAGGGCTGAGGTTCTGCAAAACCGCCGCGCGGCGGGCCGGGGACTGGTCAACTGTGAGCGGCGGACACGCCGGCGGCAGGACGTGGTGCAGACAGGAGGCGGCTGGTGAGACGAGCCCTGACCAGCATCAACGGCGGCGGGGACGAGCCGGATGAGGTCTCCCGCCTGTGGCACGTCACCCTGAGCGTCTCCGGCAAGCCGGCGCCGCTGGGCGAGGTGCGGCGCGGGCTGGAACAACTGGCCCACGACCACCCCTTCCTGCTGACCAGCAGGTACGCGGACGACCATGCGGAGATCCGGTACTGGGAGGAGGCGCGCGACCTCCACGACGCGGCGGCGGTCGCCCTGCGGCTGTGGGGCGAGCACCGGTCGTCCGCGCAGCTCCCGCCGTGGGAGATCGTCGGGCTGGAGGTCATCGACCGCGCGACGTACCACCTCCGCGTGGCGGAGGGCTACGGCCCACCCCCGGCCCACCCGGTGGGCGTCCACCCGTACTGACTCCTTTTCCCCGCGCTCAAACGCCGCGCGGGGTGGGTCTTCCAGCCTCGCCGGCGTTTGAGGCGCGGGGGTCCGGGGCGGGGTCCCGATCTTTGAGCCCCGCCGGCGATTGAGGCGTTTCGGGAAGGGGCGGGGTGGGGGAGCGGCTCCGCGCAGCGGGGCATGGCCGGGCCGCGGGCCGACGGGTCGGCGGGCCGGCGGGGTGTCTCGCGGGGTGGAAACCCCGGTCGGGCCCCGGGGGCCGGGGATTACCCTGGGCGGCATGACCTCGCTCGATGCCACCGCCTCCCCCGTCCAGGCCACCGCCCACCGCGCCCGCACCGCCGCCGCGACCCTGGCCCCGCTCCCGCGGTCCGCCAAGGACACCGCGCTGCTGGCGATCGCCGACGCGCTGGAGGCCCGTACGGCCGAGATCGTCACCGCCAACGCCGTCGACACCGACAAGGCCCGCGCCGCCGGCACCAGCGAGACCGTCATCGACCGGCTCACCCTCACCCCGGAGCGGGTCGCCGCCATCGCCTCCGACGTGCGCGACGTCGCCACCCTCCCCGACCCGGTCGGCGAGGTGGTCCGCGGCTCCACCCTCCCCAACGGCATCGACCTGCGCCAGGTCCGCGTCCCGCTCGGCGTCGTCGGCATCATCTACGAGGCCCGCCCCAACGTCACCGTCGACGCCGCCGCCCTCTGCCTGAAGTCCGGCAACGCTGTCCTGCTGCGCGGCAGCTCCTCCGCGTACGCCTCCAACACGGCCCTCGTCGCCATCCTCCGCGACGCCGTCGAGTCGGCCGGGCTGCCCGCAGACGCGATCCAGCTGGTCCCCGGCGAGTCCCGCGACTCCGTCCGCGAGCTGATGCGCGCCCGCGGCCTCGTCGACGTCCTCATCCCGCGCGGCGGCGCCTCCCTCATCAAGACCGTCGTCGAGGAGTCCATCGTCCCGGTCATCGAGACCGGTACCGGCAACTGCCACGTCTACGTGGACGCGCAGGCCGACCTCGGCATGGCCGTGGAGATCCTGGTCAACTCCAAGGCGCAGCGCCCCTCCGTCTGCAACGCCGCCGAGACCCTCCTCGTCCACCGCGAGATCGCCGACGCCTTCCTGCCGCTCGCCCTCGACGCGCTCGCCGACGCCGGCGTCACCGTCCACGGCGACGAGCGCGTCCTGGCCGCCGCCGAGGACTCCAAGGTCACCGCCGTGCCCGCGACCGACGAGGACTGGGCGGCCGAGTACCTCTCCTACGACATCGCCGCCGGCGTCGTGGACTCCCTCGACGACGCCGTCGCCCACATCCGCCGCTGGACCTCCGGCCACACCGAGGCGATCGTCACCACCTCGCAGGCCGCCGCCCGCCGCTTCACCCAGCTGGTCGACTCGACCACGGTCGCCGTGAACGCGTCCACCCGGTTCACCGACGGTGGCCAGTTCGGCTTCGGCGCGGAGATCGGCATCTCCACCCAGAAGCTGCACGCCCGCGGCCCCATGGGCCTGCCGGAGCTCACGTCCACCAAGTACATCGTCACCGGCGACGGTCACACCCGGTAGTCGCCCTCCCCACACCGGGTGGCCGGATTTCGGCGTTCACCCTGCCCAAACCAGCCCCCCAGGTCTACGCTGTTGCCGTGCCGGACGACGTGGGGGGCAAGATCCCGGACAACGGGGAGCCCGACGACGACCGCGGAGGCGCGGATCAGGACTTCGCCTCCGTGGTGTTCGACGAGGACTTCGTCCGGGCCGCAGCGATCCATGAGCCCAGCGCCGCCGAGCGCCAGCGCGCCGCCGACCGGGCGCGCGCCGAGGCCGAGGCCGCCCGCGCCGTCGCCGGCGGCTGGACCTCCGACGAGGACTACGACCCGTACGGCTACGGCCGCCCCGACGGGTACGGCATCGACGAGCCCGGCTGGGACCACGTCCATGCCCCCGGCTGCCCCGACGGCCCGTACGGGGCCTACGGCGGCAGCCTGCGCCCGTACCGCGGCCGCTCCCCGTGGCTGCGCCCGGTCGCCTGGGTCCTCGCGTTCGTGATGGGCCTCGGCATGGTCGCCCTGGCCTTCAGCGCGGTCTACCGCAGCGCCTCCAGCAAGGCCGAGCCCGCTCCCGCTCCCGCCCCCGCCAGCACCCCGCTCACCGAAGTCACCGGCGCCGGGGCGTTTATGGACCGCGTCGGCCGCCAACCCTGAAGGTACGACCCCACTTCCGTTCGCCGGAGCCGGGGGCTTCTCTGAAGCGGGGACAGCGGGAGAAGCGATGGCCGTGCCAGCAGATCCACCCGACAACACCCCCGACGGTCTCGGCGGGGGCGACGAGGAATTCCGGTCGGACGAGTACCGGTCGGTGGTGTTCGACGAGGACTTCGTACGGGCTGCCCGCCTCCAGGAGTACTCGGCCCAGGAGCGCATGGGTGAGCACGCCCGGGCCGTCCGCAGCCGCTCCATCTGGTCCGGCAGCGGACCCTCCCGGCCCCGGACCGGCACCCCGAGCCGTGCCGCCCGCCAGGGCATGATGCTCGTGCTGCTCATCGCGGTGGCCTTCGCCGCGGCCGTCTACATGGGCCTGCGGAACCCGGCCACGCCCCTGCCCGACAGTCACACCGACCCGCTGAGCAGCACCGTCGTCCCGCTCGCACCGGCCGGCCCGGTGCCCGGCGGGCGGCCCGCCGACCTGTTCGCCCAGAGCCCGGCGGCCGACTACCGCGTCGGCGCGGCCGGGGTCACCCTGCCCGCCGCCCGCCGCACCCACCACTTCACCGAGGGCCAGGTCGTCACCGCCCTGTCCATCGCCAAGGACTACCTGGTGCAGTCCTCGCTGGACCCGGACGTCCTGGCCGGCGCCGCCACCCGGCCGGTGCGGGTCCTGCTCGACCCCGACCAACTGGCCCAGTTCGACCGCAGCATGACCTCGCCCTCCGGCGACGGCCGCCACGCGGCCACCGGCTGGCTGGTCCGCTTCGACCAGAACACCGCCGTCGTCGCCGACTCGCGGGTCCGGGTGAACGGGGCCCTGACCTACCAGGAGGTCTCCCCGGACGTGCTGGAGGTCGTCACGGACCACACCTTCGTGTACGCCGTACGCCCGGCCACCGGGGCGCCCGCCCCCGCGGACGGGGCCTCGCTCTTCACCGTCCGCCGCGAGCTGCGGCTGCGCTTCGACCGGGAGGACCTCACGGCCCGCCGGGCGGAGCTGGCCGCCGCCTACGTGATGGCCGGTCCGCAGGACTGCTCCGCCGAGCCCGCAGAGAGCTTCCGCCCGCTCCTGGCCGGCGCCGGGCCCACCACGGTCGGCCCGGCCGCGAGCGACCCGTACGCCAGTGGCCACCCCCGCCGCACCGCAGGACTGTGCGGGGTACTGGCTCCGGAGGCGGGTGCGGCGCCTCCGGTCAGCCCTGCTCCGTAGCGCCCGCGCCGCCGGCGGCAGCGGAGCCCCCGGGAGAGCCGGCCGCCGCGCCGCTGCCGCCCGTGAACCGGTCCCGCAGCTTCCCGCCCAGGTCGGCCGTGCCGCCCGCGATATCGCCCACCAGCTTCATCAGCGGGTCCTTGCTGGTGCGCACCGAGTCGGCGTAGTGCGCGGCCGACTGGCGGAAGGAGTCCGAGACCGACGCGTCCTTGTCCTCGTCGCGCCGCGGGTAGTGGCCGTCCATGATCCGCTGGAAGTCCCGGCTCTGCGACCACTTCTTCAGCTCGGCCGCCCGCACCGTGGTGAAGGGATGCGTCCGCGGCAGCATGTTGAGGATCTTCAGGACGGAGTCGCGCAGATCGCCGCTCGCCTCGTACTCCTCGGCCTGGGCCAGGAAGGAGTCCACGTTCATCTCGTGGAGGTGGTTGCCGCCCGCGATCTTCATCAGCCCGCGCATCGAGGCCTGCACGTCCTGCCCGACCAGCAGGCCCGCCCGGTCCGCCGACAGCTCCGACTTGCGGAACCACTCCCGCAGCGCCGTCACGATCGCCGTGATCGCCACCGTGCCCAGCGGGATCCACGCCACCTTCAGCGCCAGGTTCGTCAGGAACAGCAGCACCGTGCGGTACACGGAGTGCCCCGACAGCGCGTGGCCCACCTCGTGGCCCACGACCGCCCGCATCTCCTCCTCGTCCAGCAGCTCCACCAGGCCCGTGGTCACCACGATGATCGGCTCGTCCAGCCCGATGCACATCGCGTTCGGCTTCGGGTCCTGCTGCACGTACATCTGCGGGACCTGCTCCAGGTCCAGCACGTAACAGGCGTCCCGCAGCATCGCGTACAGGTGCGGGAACTGCATCTCGCCCACCCGCACCGAGTCCGACAGGAACAGCAGCCGCAGGCTGCGCTCCGGCAGCAGCCCGCTCAGGGCCTTGAACACCGTGTCGAACCCGGTCAGCTTGCGCAGCGCCACCAGCGCCGAGCGGTCCGCCGGATGCTCGTACGCCCGCGAGGAGATGCCCTCGAACCGCCTGCGCTCCCGCGCCGGCACCTTCTCGAAACCCGTACCGCCCATGACGCCTCCCCCTTGATCGGCCAGCGTGCTTGCTGCGTCTATCCTCTCCAACGCCTGAGTCGGCGCGAGCGTGCCCCAGGCCCCCGCATACGATGTGAGCGAAGTCTCCGCCCGCTCCCCGACCCGATAGGTACCTGCCTGATGAGCCTCACCTCCACCGCCCACAACCTGGTGCTCCTCGCATCGGAGGGCACCGAGCAGCACGGCGGCAACCACGACAGCCTGAACCCGTACCTGACCGGCGGCGGCGCCTTCGTCGTGCTGCTCCTCATGCTGTGGGTCACCACCCGTCTGAACCGCGACCGCTGACCCGCGCTCGCACAGCCGCTCGCATGCGGGTCCGCACCGCTCCGCCGGGCCAGTAGGCTCTGCGCTCATGGGAGAGCAGGAGATGCCTACCGGCCCGGTCAAGCGCCGGCTCGGCGTGATGGGCGGGACTTTCGACCCGATCCACCACGGACACCTGGTGGCCGCCAGCGAAGTGGCCGCCCTGTTCCACCTCGACGAGGTGGTGTTCGTACCGACCGGCCAGCCGTGGCAGAAGTCGCAGCGTGCCGTGTCGCCCGCGGAGGACCGCTATCTGATGACGGTCATCGCGACGGCCTCGAACCCCCAGTTCTCGGTGAGCCGCATCGACATCGACCGCGGCGGCCCGACGTACACCATCGACACGCTGCGCGACCTGACCGCGCTCAACCCGGACGCGGACCTGTTCTTCATCACCGGCGCCGACGCCCTCGCGCAGATCCTCACCTGGCGCAACGCCGACGAGCTGTTCTCCCTCGCCCACTTCATCGGGGTGACCCGCCCGGGACACCACCTCACCGACGACGGGCTGCCCGAGGGCGGGGTCTCGCTCGTCGAGGTGCCCGCGCTCGCGATCTCCTCCACGGACTGCCGCACGCGGGTGGCCCAGGGCGACCCGGTCTGGTACCTGGTACCCGACGGTGTGGTGCGCTACATCGACAAGCGTGAGCTGTACCGGGGAGCCTGAGCTTCCGGAAGAGAGGGGCCCCGCGGTGAACGACCGACAGGAGCCGTACGACCCGTACGCCGCCCAGGAGCAGCAGCTCATCGGCTACGACGCGTACGGGCAGCCGGTGTACGGCCACGTGCCCGCGCAGCCCGCCGCCCCGCAGGCCCCGCCCCACGGCACGGCGTACGACCAGCAGTACGGCTACGACCCGTCCTACGGCGGGCAGCAGCAGTACTACGCACAGGGGTACGCCCCGCAGGACCACTCCCAGGCCCAGGCCCAGGCCCCGGCCTACGGATACGACACCGGCTACGGGAACGGCTACGACACGGCGCACCTCCAGCAGGCCCGGCAGGCGCCGCAGGCCCAGCCGTGGATCCCGCAGCAGGCCGCCCCGTACCCCGTACAGCAGCAGCCGCAGCCCGGCCAGGGCCCGGAGCAGGATCCCGAGCCGGCACCGGCCCGGAACCGGCAGGTCCCCGAGCCGCGCCGCGCCGCCGACGGCGGGGCAGAGGCCCCGGACTACCGCACCGAGCAGTTCGCCTTCCTCGACCAGCCGGACGAGGAGTCCGAGGACGTCATCGACTGGCTGAAGTTCACCGAGAGCCGCACCGAGCGCCGTGAGGAGGCCCGCCGCCGCGGCCGCAACCGCGTGGTGGCCCTGTTCGTCGTCCTCGCCCTGTTCGTCGTCGGCGGGCTCGGCTGGCTCTGGTACGCGGGCAGGCTGCCCTTCCTCGACGGCCCGGGCAAGGCCGCCAAGACCGCGGCCGCCTCCGGGCCGCAGAAGCGCGACATGATCGTCGTCCACGTCCACAACACCAAGAAGGGCGGCACCTCCACCGCCCTGCTCGTGGACAACGTGACCACGCAGAAGGGCGCCACCGTCCTGCTGCCGAACACCCTCGGCGTGGCCAAGGACGACGGCAGCCCCGCCGCCCTCGGCAAGGCCGTCGAGGAGGGCGGCCTCGGCGTGCGCGAGTCCCTCGACTCGGTGCTCGGCACCCGCATCGGCGGCACCTGGCGCCTGGACACGCCCTTCCTGGAGAACCTGGTCGAGCTGGTCGGCGGCATCGAGGTCGACACCGACACCGCCGTCCCCGCCGACGACGCCGTCAAGGCCCCGGCCGTGGCCCAGGGCGCCAAGCAGCACCTCAGCGGTGCCATGGCCGTCGCCTACGCCATGCACCGGGCCCAGGGCGAGCCCGAGGCCAAGCAGCTGGACCGGCTCGGCAAGGTGCTCTACGGGGTGCTGCGCAAGATCTCGGGCGACCCGAAGGCGGCCACCGTGACGGTGGAGAGCATGGGCCAGATCCTGGACCCGTCCCTGAACGCCCAGGGCCTCGGCACCCTGCTGGCCAGGCTCGGCGAGCACGCGAAGGAGGGCCCCGCCGGCTACCGCACCGACGTGCTCGGCGTGAAACCGGACGGCTCCCTCACGGACGACGCCAACAAGAACGTGGTCAAGGAGGTGCTCGGCGGCAGCTTCACCGCGGCCCCGGCCGGCACCGCACCCCGCGTGGGCCTGCGCGACGCCACCGGGGACGAGAAGACGCAGGTGGCGGCGAGGGCCGCGCTGCTGAACGGCGGCTACACCTTCGTCGACGGCGGCAGGGCCGACCGGACCCAGCCGGCCACGCAGATCACGTACCAGGACGACGCGCAGCGCGCCAAGGCCGTCGAGGTCGCCAAGACGCTCGGCCTGCCGGAGACGGTGGTCAAGAAGGGCGAGAACGCGGTGAACGCCGACGTGGTGGTCACGCTGGGCAAGGACTACAAGCCGTCCTGAACGGCCCGGCCGCGCCCCGAGCGGCCGGCCCCCGGCCCTGCCCCCGCCCGCGCGATCCGTTCCGCGCGGGCGGCGTCGGCGGCACATGAGACCCTTGTAGGGATCTGCCCGCCAACCCGAAAGCATGGCCAGTGACCGCCACGGACCGCTCCATCGAGCTCATCACCACCGCCGCCCAGGCTGCGGCCGACCGGCTCGCGCACGACATCATCGCGTACGACGTCAGCGACGTGCTGTCGATCACCGACGCCTTCCTGCTCGCCTCGGCGCCCAACGACCGCCAGGTCAAGTCGATCGTCGACGAGATCGAGGAGCGCCTCCTCAAGGAGCTCGGCGCCAAGCCGGTGCGCCGCGAGGGAGACCGCGACGCCCGCTGGATCCTGCTCGACTACGTCGACATCGTCGTCCACGTCCAGCACAGCGAGGAGCGGGTCTTCTACGCGCTGGAGCGCCTGTGGAAGGACTGCCCCGAGATCGAGCTGCCCGAGGACGCCAAGCTCACGAAGGGCAAGGCCGAGGAGTACGCGAAGCTGCGCGAGGCCCAGGGCGACGACGAGCTGGACGGTGATCTGTTCTGAGCACCGGTACCGGCACGCCGTCCGGCTCGCGGACCGGCAGGAAGATCGTCCTGTGGCGGCACGGCCAGACGTCGTGGAACCTCGAACGCCGCTTCCAGGGCTCCACGGACATCCCGTTGACCGAGACCGGTGTGGCGCAGGCGCGCCGCGCCGCCCGGCTGCTGGCCTCCCTGCGGCCGGACGCCATCGTCGCCTCCGACCTGATGCGCGCCTCCGCCACGGCCGCCGAGCTGGCCTCCGTGACGGGGCTGCCCGTCGCGCACACCGCCGCGCTGCGCGAGACGTACGCCGGTGAGTGGCAAGGCCTGACCCACGACGAGATCCTCGACAAGCACGGCGAGCAGTACGCGGCCTGGAAGCGCGGCGAGCCCGTCCGCCGCGGCGGCGGCGAGCTGGAGACCGAGGTCGCCGACCGGGCCGCCCCGGTGGTGCTGGAGCACGCCGGACTGCTGCCCGAGGGCGGCACGCTCGTCGTGGTCAGCCACGGCGGCACCATCCGCACCACCATCGGCCGGCTGCTCGGGCTCGAAGCGCACGACTGGGAGAGCCTGGGCGGGCTCTCCAACTGCTGCTGGTCCGTCCTGGGCGAGGGCGCGCGCGGCTGGCGCCTGCTGGAACACAACGCCGGCACGCTGCCGCAACCGGTGCTCGGCGACGACGACTGAGCCCGTCTCAGGGGCCCCGCCACCCGGATTTCACTTTCCGGGTGGTCACAGGCTAGAGTTCTTCTTGTTCGCAGCGCGGAACACCGGAAACGGGGGAGCGAGGCGGAGAGCGGGGCTATAGCTCAGTTGGTAGAGCGCCTGCATGGCATGCAGGAGGTCAGGAGTTCAATTCTCCTTAGCTCCACAATCAGGATCCCGTCCCCAACAGGGGGCGGGATCCTTTGCGTTTGTTCCGTCTGCGCTTGCTGACCTGCCGCGCGCCCGCGTGGCAGAATCGGACGGCCGGAGGGGGAGTCGACGGCCCGACGCGGGAGGGAGTCGCTGACGGATGGGTGCACACCGGCGGCGGTGCGACTGGTGCAACAACGGCACGCCGATCGTGCGGGACATGGACCCGGTCAACCCCGACTACCAGTACTGGTGCGAGGAATGCGCGCGGGCGCTGATCATAAAAGGCGACCCCATCGAGACGTACCGCGAGCTGGAGGGCGAGCCGATCTACGGCCGGCTCCTCGACGAGCACTGCACGCTCAAGCGGTTCTACCAGTTCGCGCGGGCCTAGCAGGGGTCCGGCCCGGCCGTGCCGGGCTGCGACTCGGCCGCGGCTCGCCTGCGGTTCGGCCATGGCTCAGCCGTGGCTCAGCCATGGCTCAGTCATGACGAAACGGGTGAGAACGGGCAAGTCTCCCCATTGGGAAACCCGTTTTTGGACCTGGGCCGGAACCGTGTAATGTTCTGGGTGTCGCCAGGGGGAACCGGCAAGGGAAACCGAGAAGGGGCCCGGCGGCAGAGAGAAACAAGGGGCTATAGCTCAGTTGGTAGAGCGCCTGCATGGCATGCAGGAGGTCAGGAGTTCAATTCTCCTTAGCTCCACAGTGTGGAAGAGGGTCACCCGGATCGGGTGGCCCTCTTCTCGTTGTGCGGAACGACCGAGCGGCCGCCGGGACCCCTGCGGTACCCTGGCGCCATGCGTGCCGTACGCCTTCTGCTTACCGAGCCGCGCTGATCAGTACCGACCCCTCGAGACGGTCGGCATCGGCGCGGCGCCCCCTCCTGTGCGAGGGGCTTTTTCGTTTGAGCAAGCAGAGACGGCAGAGACGATCGATGGA
Source organism: Streptomyces sp. NPDC032472 (assembly GCF_040636955.1). Lineage (NCBI taxonomy): Bacteria > Bacillati > Actinomycetota > Actinomycetes > Kitasatosporales > Streptomycetaceae > Streptomyces > Streptomyces sp. NPDC032472. The sequence continues at coordinate 76,898 of NZ_JBEZVK010000010.1, read as the reverse complement.
GCTTCCAAAAACATGAGCGAGACGAACACCCCGGCCCCCGAGGCGGCCGAGGGGCACCGTTACACGGCTGCCATGGCCGCCGACATCGAGGCACGCTGGCAGGACGTATGGGACGCGCAGGGCACCTACGAGGCCCCGAACCCGGCCGGTGACCTGGCCGGGGACGCGGAGGTCGTCGCCCGCCCCAAGAAGTTCATCATGGACATGTTCCCGTACCCCTCGGGTGCGGGCCTGCACGTCGGCCACCCGCTGGGCTACATCGCCACCGACGTCTTCGCCCGCCACCAGCGGATGACCGGCCACAACGTCCTGCACACCCTGGGCTTCGACGCCTTCGGCCTGCCGGCCGAGCAGTACGCCGTCCAGACCGGCACGCACCCGCGCGTGTCCACCGAGGCGAACATCGAGAACATGAAGGCCCAGCTGCGCCGCCTGGGCCTGGGCCACGACAAGCGCCGGTCCTTCGCGACGATCGACCCGGACTACTACAAGTGGACCCAGTGGATCTTCCTGCAGATCTACAACTCCTGGTACGACACCGACGCGAAGAAGGCCCGCCCGATCGCCGAGCTGGTCGCCGCCTTCGCGGACGGCTCCCGCGAGGTCCCGGGCGGCCGCTCCTGGGACGCGCTGACCGCCGCCGAGCGGGCCGACGTCCTGAACGAGTACCGGCTGGCCTACGCCTCGGACGCGCCCGTCAACTGGTGCCCCGGCCTGGGCACCGTCCTGGCCAACGAGGAGGTCACCGCGGACGGCCGCTCCGAGCGCGGCAACTTCCCCGTCTTCAAGTCCCGGCTGAGCCAGTGGAACATGCGGATCACTGCCTACGCCGACCGGCTGCTGGACGACCTGGACGCGCTGGACTGGCCCGAGGCCATCAAGCTGCAGCAGCGGAACTGGATCGGCCGCTCCGAGGGCGCCCGCGTCGACTTCGCCGTCGGCGACGACGCGATCACCGTCTTCACCACCCGGCCCGACACCCTGTTCGGCGCCACGTACATGGTGCTGGCGCCCGAGCACCCGCTGGTCGAGAAGATCGTCCCGGCCGAGTGGCCCGAGGGCACCCACCAGGTGTGGACCGGCGGCTCCTCGACCCCCGGCGAGGCCGTGGACGCGTACCGCAAGCAGGCCGCCGCCAAGTCCGACGTCGAGCGCCAGGCCGAGGCCAAGGACAAGACCGGCGTCTTCACCGGCGCCTACGCGACCAACCCGGTCAGCGGCGCCCTGGTCCCGGTCTTCATCGCCGACTACGTGCTGATGGGCTACGGCACCGGCGCCATCATGGCCGTCCCCGCGCACGACTCCCGCGACTTCGCCTTCGCGCAGGCCTTCGAGCTGCCGGTGCGCTGCGTCGTGGAGCCCACGGACGACCGCGACGCCGACCCCGCCGAGTGGGAGGACGCGTTCACCTCGTACGACGGCACCCTGGTGAACTCCACCGGAGAGGGCATCTCCCTGGACGGCCTGGGCGTCGTCGAGGCGAAGGCCGCCATCACGGCCTGGCTGGCCGAGCGGGGCATCGGCGAAGGCACCGTCAACTTCCGGCTGCGCGACTGGCTGTTCAGCCGTCAGCGCTACTGGGGCGAGCCCTTCCCGATCGTCTACGACGAGGACGGCGTGGCGCACCCGCTGCCCGAGTCGATGCTGCCGCTGGAGCTGCCCGAGGTCGAGGACTACTCGCCGCGCACCTTCGAGCCCGACGACGCGTCCTCCAAGCCGGAGACCCCGCTGTCGCGCAACGAGGCCTGGGTCAACGTCGAGCTGGACCTGGGCGACGGCCGCGGCGTGCGCTCCTTCCGCCGCGAGACCAACACCATGCCCAACTGGGCCGGCTCCTGCTGGTACGAGCTGCGCTACCTGGACCCGCACAACGCGTCCGCGCTGGTCGACCCGGAGATCGAGCAGTACTGGATGGGCCCGCGCGAGGGCGCGCCGCACGGCGGTGTCGACCTGTACGTGGGCGGCGCCGAGCACGCGGTGCTGCACCTGCTGTACGCCCGCTTCTGGTCGAAGGTGCTGTTCGACCTGGGCCACGTCTCCTCGGCCGAGCCGTTCCACAAGCTGTTCAACCAGGGCATGATCCAGGCGTACGCGTACACCGACGCGCGCGGCGTGTACGTGCCGGCGGCCGAGGTCGAGGAGCGCGACGGCGCGTACTTCCACCAGGGCCAGCCGGTCAAGCGCGAGCACGGCAAGATGGGCAAGTCCCTGAAGAACGCCGTCACGCCGGACGAGATCTGCGAGGAGTACGGCGCCGACACGCTGCGCCTGTACGAGATGGCGATGGGCCCGCTGGACGTCTCGCGTCCGTGGGACACGCGGGCCGTGGTCGGCCAGTACCGGCTGCTGCAGCGCCTGTGGCGCAACATCGTGGACGAGGAGACGGGTGCCGTCACCGTCGTCGACGGCGAGCCCGGCGAGGACACCCTGCGCGCGCTGCACAAGGCGATCGACGGGGCCGGGTCGGACATGGCGGGCCTGCGCTTCAACACCGCCATCGCCAAGATCACCGAGCTGAACAACTTCCTGACCAAGGCGGGCCGCCCGCTGGAGCGCTCGGTCGCCGAACGGCTGGTCCTGCTGGTCGCCCCGCTGGCCCCGCACATCGCGGAGGAGCTGTGGCACCGCCTGGGCCACACCGACTCGGTCGTCCACCAGGACTTCCCGGTCGCGGACCCGGCGTACGTCGTGGACGAGACCGTGACCTGCGTCGTGCAGATCAAGGGCAAGGTCAAGGCCCGCCTGGAGGTGCCGCCGGCGATCTCCGAGGGTGAGCTGGAGCAGCTGGCGCTGGCCGACGAGGCGGTCGTGGCGGCGCTGGGCGGGGCCGAGATCCGCAAGGTGATCGTCCGCGCGCCGAAGCTGGTGAACATCGTCGTCTGACGGATCCCGCTGGTCTAGGGGTAGTCCCGTACGGGCAGGTTGGGGGTTCGTTTGGAACCCCTGGCCTGCCCGTGGCGTTTACGGTGGAGGGACGGGAAACGGCAGGGAAGGGGGCCTCGTGGACGCAGGCTTGATGATCATCATGTTTGCCCTGGTGATGCTGTTCGCCGTCCTGGGACTGGGCGTGTGGGCCACGGCGAAGGCCGTCGGTGCGGCGAAGCGCGGCGTGGACCGGACGATCACGCAGGCCCGGCGGACCGTGGAGGACACGGCGCTGAAGGCCAAGAGCATCGGCCAGGTCGGGGTCGGCGGCGCGCTGGCGCAGCTGCGGCTGGACCTGCGGACGTCGATGCGGGCGACGCGGGAGGCCCTGGACGAGGGCGTGCGGACGGACCCGTCGCTGAAGGAGTCCATCGGCCTGTTCCAGCAGCTCAGCGCGCACGGGCACGAGCTGGACGACGAGCTGCGGCGGATGGAGCAGGAGCCGGACCGGGCGCGTGTCGCAGCGGCCATGCCGGTGCTGAAGGAGCGGACTGCCAAGATCACGCAGGCCGCGGACTCGCTGCGGTGGGCGGCCCGGGAGCGGGCCCGCCGCTTCGCCGACGACGATCTGGCGCACCTGTCGGCGCAGATCGAGGTCGAGTCCGGAGCCCTGCGGGACTGGGCCTCGCGGCGGGACGCGGCCGACGACCTGGCTGCTGCTGCGGCCGCGTGGGACGCGGGGGCCGGCGGACCGGCGGCGGGGGCGTCGCCGGCGGCGGCGCCGGGGGCGGCGGGGGCGGCGGCTGGTTCGGCGCAGACCTCGGCAGGGGCGGCCTCGACTCCGGCCCTGGATCCGTCCGCGCCGGCGCCGGAGTACCCCTGGCAGAAGAGCCGGCGGCCCGAGGCGACGACCTGAGGCGGTCGGCGGCGGCCGGCGGGCGGTCCGCAGCGGTCGGCAGGCGGTCGGTCGGCGGTCGGTCGGCGGTCGGCAGGCGGGCGGTCCGCAGCGGTCGGTAGACGGTCGGCGGTCGGCAGGCGGTCAGGGGCGCTGAACGGGGCGTGACGGCGGTGGCAGGAGGGGTCGGGCTGCCGCGGCACCCCCTCTGGCGGTAACCTCCGGCTCATGTCCCGCCATGTCGCGATCGTCACCGATTCCACGGCCTACCTGCCCCAACCGGCCATGGCGCGGCACGGAATCACCTCCGTCCCGCTGACCGTGGTCCTCGGGGACGAAGCTCTCGAAGAGGGCACCGAGATCTCGGCCCGCAGCCTGGCCCTGGCCCTGCAGAAACGCCGCTCGGTGACCACCTCCCGGCCCGGTCCGGAGGAGTTCGTACGGGCCTACCGGGCGGCCGCGGAGGCCGGTGCGACCGGGATCGTCAGCCTGCACCTGTCCTCGGACTTCTCCGGCACCTACGACGCCGCCGTGCTGGCGGCGAAGACGGCCCCCGTGCCCGTGCGCGTGGTCGACACCGGCATGGTCGCCATGGCGCTGGGGTTCTGCGCCCTGGCCGCCGCCGAGACCGCCGAGGCGGGCGGCTCCGTCGACGAGGCCGTGGCCGCCGCCGAGAAGCGGGCCGCGGACATGTCGGCGTACTTCTACGTCGACACCCTGGACTATCTCCGGCGCGGCGGCCGCATCGGGGCCGCGCAGGCCCTCCTCGGCTCGGCCCTGGCCGTCAAGCCTCTGCTCACGCTGGACGGCGGGCGCATCGAGATGCTGGAGAAGGTGCGGACGGCGTCCAAGGCCATCGCGCGCCTGGAGGAGCTCGCGGTGGAGCGGGCCGGGACGGCGAGCGTGGACGTGGCCGTGCACCACCTCGCGGCGCCGGAGCGGGCCGAGAAGCTGGCGCAGCGGTTGCGCGAGCGCATCCCCGGGCTGGTCGAGCTGCACGTCAGCGAGGTCGGAGCGGTGATCGGCGCGCACACGGGTCCGGGGCTGCTGGCGGCGGTCGTCTCGCCGCGCTGAGCGCAGGGCCGATCGTCGGGCTGATCGTCGTGGCTGACCGCAGGGCCGATCGTCGGACTGATCGTCGTGGCTGACCGCAGGGGCTGCCGCCGGGCTGGTCGTCGGGGTTGGCCACCGGGCCGACCGCCGGGGCTGTGCACCGGAACGGGTGACGGAGATATCCACAACGGTGGGGATATCCACCGGAATTGAAGACTCCGAGCGGGGGTCGGGATCGGTTCCTACCGTCGTGGCATGACTCTTCGCAGGACGCTTCGTACGCGCACTTCGCACCGGGCGGGAGCGGGCAGCGGCCCGGGCCGCCCCCGCCCCTCGGACGGCCGCCTGCGCCGCGCCGGCAGCACCCGCCGCCATGCCCACTCCCCGGACCCGGAGGCACTCCGCCGCAGGGCCCGGGCTCTCTTGGGCGGCGGCCCGCCGCCTGAGGCGCGACCCGCCGGGGCACCGCCGGTCGCCGGGCCAGGCGTGCCGCCGGTGGCTCCGGCGGGGGCGCCGCCAGGCCGTCGGGCCGGTCCGTCCGCGGGGTTGGCGCCGCGAGCGCCGTCGGGTGTGGTGCCCGGCGGGCCGTTTGAGCTGCCGTCGTCCCGTGCGCCGGGCGCGCCGCCTCAGGCGGAGTTGCCGCCGGGCCTTCCGCCCGGACCGTCGGCGTCTGGCGAGTCGGTGCAGCCGCCTGGGGCGGCCGCCGGCCACCCGAACGCCCCGGCGGGGCTCGGGCGGTGGGTGGCCGTGCGGGAGCGGTTGCCGGTGTGGGTGCAGGCGCGGGTGGCGGTGCAGCCGCGGGCGGTGGCCGCCGTGGCGGTGGTGCTGGGCGCGGCGGTCGTCCTCGGGGTGCAGCAGTACTGGTCGGCCCGGCCGCAGCCGGTGACCGCGCCCGCGGTGGTGGGACCGGTTCCGGCGGCGGCGCCCGCCCCTGCCACGGGGCCGCCCGCCGGCTCCCGCATCGTGGTGGACGTCAGCGGCAAGGTCCGCGACCCGGGGGTGCGGCGGCTGCCCGCCGGGTCGCGGGTGGAGGACGCGCTCGCGGCCGCCGGGGGAGTGCCGCCCGGCACGGACACCACCGGGCTCAACCGGGCCAGGGTGCTGGTCGACGGCGAGCAGGTGGTGGTTGGAGGCCCGGCGCCGCCGGCCGCCCCGGGTTCGACCGGGCCCGGTTCGGGGCCGCTGAGTCTCGGTACGGCCACCGTGGAGCAGCTGGACGCGCTGCCCGGGGTGGGGCCGGTGCTGGCGCAGCACATCGTGGACTTCCGGACCGCCCGCGGCGGCTTCCGGTCGGTGGAGGAGCTCCGGCAGGTCGACGGCATCGGCGAGCAGCGCTTCGCCGACCTGCGCAAGCTGGTGCGGCCGTGAGCCCGGGCGAGGAGCGGGGGCCGGCGGACCTGCGGCTGGTGGTGCCGGCGCTGGCCGCCTGGGCTGCGGCCGCCGCCGCGCTCGACGCGCCGGCCGGGTGGACCGCCGCCGGGGCGGGGCTGGGCGTCGCAGCCGCCGGGCTGCTGCTCCTGGCGGGGTGCCGCCGGCCGGAGCGGCTGTGGCGGGCCGGGACGGCCGCGGCCCTGGCCCTGCTGTGCGCGGCCGGCGCCGCCACGGCGGCGGGGCTGACGCGGGCCGAGGAGCGCGCCGGGCCGGTGGCGGGCCTGGCCCGGGAGCACGCCCGGGTCGTTGCCGAGGTCACCGTCGCCTCCGACGCGCGGACCACGCGCGGGGGCAGCGGGCCGCCCGCCGTGGTGCTGGACGCGGTGGTGACCCGGGTGGGGCCGCCCGGCGGAGGACAGACCCGGGTCGCCACCCCGGTGCGGGTGCTCGCCGACGCGCAGTGGGCCGGGCTGCTGCCCTCCACCCGGGTGGCGGTGGAGGCCCGGCTGGCCCCGGGCCGGCCCGGGGAGCGGGCGGTGGCGCTGCTGCGGCCCGCCGGGGAGGCCCCGCCGCGGGTGACCGGCGGCCCGGATGCCGTCCAGCGGCTCGCCGGGCGGCTGCGGGCCGGGCTGCGCCGGGCCACCGAGGGACTCGCTCCGGACGCCCGGGCCCTGCTGCCGGCGCTGGTGGTCGGGGACACCTCCCGGGTGCCGCCCGACCTGGACGCGGCGTTCCGGGCCACCGACCTGCTGCACCTGCTGGCCGTCTCCGGGTCCAACCTGACCGTGGTGCTGTTCCTGCTCATCGGGCCCCCGGCCCGCGCGCAGCAGGCCGAGCGGCGGGGGCTCGCGCCCCGCCTGGGGCTGTCCCTGCGGGCGACGGCTCTCGGCGGGGCGGCGCTGACCCTCGGCTTCGTGGTCGTCTGCCGGCCGGACCCGAGCGTGCTGCGGGCCGCGGCCTGCGGCGGCATCGGCCTGCTGGCCCTCGCGACCGGCCGGCGCAGGTCCCTGCTCCCCGCCCTGGCGGCCGCCGTGCTGCTGCTGGTGCTCCACGATCCGTGGCTGGCCCGCAGCCCCGGGTTCCTGCTCTCGGTGCTGGCGACGGGGTCCCTGCTGACGCTCGCCCCGCGCTGGGGCGAGGCCCTGCGGCGGCGCGGCGTGCGGCCGCGGTTCGCCGAGGCGCTGGGGGCCGCCGCCGCTGCCCAGGCGGTGTGCGCGCCGGTGGTCGCGGTGCTGTCGGCCCGGGTCGGCCTGGTCGCCGTGCCCTGCAACCTGCTCGCCGAGCTCGCGGCGGGTCCCGCGACCGTGCTCGGTTTCGCGGCCCTCGCGTCGGCGCCGCTGTGCATGCCGGCGGCGGAACTGCTCGCCCGCTGTGCGGCGGTGCCGGCCGGGTGGATCGCCGCCGTGGCCCGGGGCGGGGCGCGGCTGCCCGGGGCGGAGGTGGCCTGGCCGGGCGGGCTCACCGGCGGGCTGCTGCTGGCCGCGGCCACCGTGGCCGCCGTCGGCCTCGGCCCGCGGCTGCGGGGCCGGCCGTGGGTGTGCGCGGCGCTGGTGGTGCTGCTGCTCCTCGCGGTGCTCCGGCCGCCGCAGCTCACCCGTACGCTCACCGGCTGGCCGCCGCCCGACTGGAGCTACGTCCAGTGCGCCGTGGGCCAGGGCGACGCCGCCGTGCTCGCCGCCGGGCCGGGCGCCGCCGTGGTGGTGGACGCGGGGCCCGAGCCCGGGCCGGTGGACGCGTGCCTGCGCAGCCTGGGGGTGCGCCGGGTGCCGCTGCTCCTGCTGACCCACTTCCACGCCGACCACGTGGGCGGCCTGTCCGGGGTGCTGCGGGGCCGGACCGTGGGGGTGATCCAGACCACCACGCTGGAAGAGCCCGCCGGGCAGGCCCGGTCGGTCCGGCGGGCCGCGGCGGCGGCCGGGGTGCCCGTCGCACCGGCCACGGCGGGGGAGCGGCGTCGCACCGGGCCGCTGGAATGGCAGGTGCTGTGGCCCCCGCCCGACGGCCCGCGGCCCCAGGGGCCCAACGACGCCAGCGTGGCCCTGCTGGTGCGCACCGCCGGCCTGACCCTGCTGCTGCTCGGCGACCTCGAACCGCCCTCGCAGCAGGCCCTGTTGAGCGCCCATCCGGACCTGGGCCCGGTCGATGTGCTCAAGGTCGCCCACCACGGCTCGGCGCACCAGGACCCTGCGCTGCAGGCCCGGATCCGACCCCGGCTCGCGATCGTGCCGGTCGGCGAGGGGAACCGCTACGGCCACCCCGCCGCGGGCACGCTCGCGCGGCTGCGCTCGCTCGGCGCGGCCGTTCTGCGCACCGACAGCGACGGCTCGATCGCGGTCAGCGGAAGCGGTCCGGGCCTACGGGCCTTCCCGTCGGGACGAAGGCGGCGACACGCCCATAGGGGGCGGGGCCCCTCTGTTTGCCCCCGACTCGACAGCATGATCGAATGCGTTCTCGCCACAGGGGTACAAGTCCATTCAGCACGGGGGTGCATCAACCATGTTCGGTCGCAGACGGGGGACGGAGACGGCCGGAAGTGCCGGCTCGCAGACATCCGCGACCCTGACACTGCCTCATACGGCGCGCCTGCTCAGCTGCCGGGTCCTCGACACGGTCCACCAGCCCGTCCGGCAGGCGAAGTTCGAGGTGACCGACCCGATCGGCCGGCGCATCGTCAGCGGCGAGACCGATCCGTACGGCGGCTTCACCGCGGCCGTCCCGGAGGGGGAGTACCGGCTCACCGTCACCGCCGACGGCTTCGCGCCCTTCCACGGGGCGACGATCGTGGGCGACACCGCGCAGCCCGGCACCGCCGAGATCATCCTCGATGCGGTGGAGCCGCCGCTGCTGCCGCAGCCCGGCCACTGGGAGCTCGACCCGGCGCACTCGTCGATCGCCTTCACGGCGCGGCACATCGGCTTCGCCCGGATCCGCGGCCGGTTCAACACCTTCGCCGGCGCGGTGCGGATAGCCGACCGCATGGAGGACTCCTCCATGCACGTGATCATCGATGCGGCGAGCATCGACACCGGGCTGCGGATGCGGGACGACCACCTGCGTTCGGCGGACTTCCTGGACGCGGTCCGCTACCCGACCGTGGAGTTCTACAGCGAGCGGTTCATCCACCGCAGCGGCAGCCGCTGGGCCGTTGCGGGCGCCCTGACGCTGCACGGCACCAGCCGCTCGGTGACCCTGGACACCGAGTACCTGGGCCTGGGAACGGGGCTGGAGGGCGAGCCGCGCGCCGCTTGCCGGGCCTCCGCCGAACTCCACCGCGAGGACTTCACCCTGAACTGGCAGTCCCTGCTGGCGAACGGGGTCGCGGCGATCGGCTCCAGCGTGGACGTCACCCTCGACGTGCAGATCGTCCACAAGGCCTGAGGCGGGCCCGGGCGGTCCTACGGGGCCTCAAGCCAGCCTTCGTACGCGGCGGCGAGGCCGTCCAGCTCCGCGACGTCGAGCTGCTGCCCGGGGTCCTCGACGACCACCAGCCACTGGGCGTCCTCGGCGTCGTCCTCGCCGGCCAGGGCGTCGCGGACCAGCTGCGGCTCCTCCGGCAGGCCGAAGCGGTCGACGACCTCCCCGGCCACCTCCTCGGCGGCGTCGCGGTCGGGCAGCACCAGTACATGTCGCAGGTTCACGCGTCCATTCTCGGGTACGCGGCGCGGGGGACTGTCGGTGCGGCGTGGGATCCTGGGGGCGATGGCCACCAGGAAGAACACCACCGACGATCCGCTCGCCCCGCTCACCCTCGCGGTGGGGCAGGAGGACCTGCTGCTCGACCGCGCCGTACGGGAGGTGGTGGCGGCCGCCCGCGCCGCCGACCCCGAAACCGATGTGCGCGACCTCAACCCGGAGCAGCTCCAGCCCGGCACCCTGGCCGAGCTGACCAGCCCCTCGCTGTTCTCCGAGCGCAAGGTGCTGGTCGTGCGCAACGCGCAGGACCTGTCCGCGGACACCGTCAAGGACGTCAAGGCGTACCTGGCGGCCCCCGACGAGGACGTCGTCCTCGTGCTCCTCCACGCGGGCGGGGCCAAGGGCAAGGGCCTGCTGGACGCGGCCCGCAAGGCCGGAGCCCGGGAGATCGCCTGCCCGAAGATGACGAAGGCCGCGGACCGGCTGGCGTTCGTGCGGGGCGAGTTCCGCACGCTGGGCCGCTCCGCGACCCCGGAGGCCTGCCAGGCGCTGGTCGATGCGATCGGCAGCGACCTGCGGGAGCTGGCCAGCGCGGCGGCGCAGCTCTGTGCGGACGTCGAGGGCACCATCGACGAGGCTGTGGTCGGCCGCTACTACACCGGCCGGGCCGAGGCCTCCAGCTTCACCGTCGCCGACCGGGCCGTCGAGGGCCGGGCCGCGGAGGCCCTGGAAGCCCTGCGCTGGTCCCTGGCGACCGGCGTGGCGCCCGTGCTGATCACAAGTGCCCTTGCTCAGGCGGTCCGGGCGATCGGCAAGCTGGCCTCCGCACCCCGCGGAGCCCGCCCCGGCGACCTCGCCCGCGACCTCGGCATGCCCCCCTGGAAGATCGACCGGGTCCGCCAGCAGATGCGCGGCTGGTCGGCGGACGGCGTCGCCGACGCCCTGCGCGCGGTCGCGGAGGCCGACGCGGGCGTCAAGGGCGGCGGCGACGACCCCGAATACGCCCTGGAGAAGGCCGTCGTGGCCGTAGCCCGCGCGGCCCGCCCCCGCCGGCCCGCGTACTGACCGCCGCCGCCGACAGGCGTGCCCGCGCGGCGGTCCGGCCGCGCCGGTGCTCCTGCCAGAGCAGCACCTGCCCGCTGACCCCGATGAGGGCGCCCACCACGCCGAGGACGATCAGCGGACTGCCCCACCCCGCCGATCGGCAGCGGGCTCCTGAACGACCTGCCCGCCCTGCCGGAGCTGTCCGGTCTGCTGCCCGCTGCCCGCTGCCCGCTGCCCAGGTCCTTGAGCGTCAGCTGCCCGATGCACCGGGCCAGCCCGCCCACCTCGGCCCGTCGGCGGGCGTCGAGGACGACCGCGCTCCTGGTGGAGGCCGGAGTCGGGCCGACCGGCGATCCGACCGGCGCGGCATCCCGCCTCGGGAGCGGGTCCTGGTGCATGAACCAGGGTGCGGGTGTGCCCCGGGGCACGCATTCCCGGGCGTCATCCGGGGGCATGCATGCCGAAGGCCCCGGCCGCCGCCCTGGGGAAGGGCGGAGGCCGGGGCCTTCGGTCACTGCTGTGTGCGCCGCACCCGCGTGGCGAACGCAGGCCGCGTGCGGCGCGGGGTGCCGGTCAGGAGCGGATGAGAGGGCCCGCTTGGTCCGTCCCGGCGATCACATCGAGTGCGGAACCTCAGACGGAGGCAACCTTGGAGGCCAGCGCCGACTTCTTGTTGGCGGCGGCGTTCTTGTGGATGACACCCTTCGAGACGGCCTTGTCCAGCTTCTTGGAAGCCAGGCGGACCGCAGCGGTGGCCTTCTCCGCGTCGCCGGCGAGGATGGCCTCGTTGGCCTTGCGGATGAAGGTGCGCAGCTCGGACTTGACCGACTTGTTGCGAAGGCGAGCCTTCTCGTTGGTCTTGTTCCGCTTGATCTGGGACTTGATGTTCGCCACGAAAGAGCCTTTTCAGGTTCAGAGTTTTTTCGGACGTGCCTCGTCTGCTGAGAGGGCATGCGAGACACAGCCACCCAGGCTACCAGGCGCGCTTCGACCGGCCCAAACCGAGCGCATCCCTGCGTCCATGGGACCATGGGAGTCTGCGTACAGATCCGCCTGTCGCACAGACCGACGCTCAGCCAACGCTTCAGACTGCGACCCGAGAATCAGGACACTGCGTGCCCGCCATCCCCAGCAACGTGCCCGAGCCGAGCCGTACCGACCCGGCGCTGATCCGCAACTTCTGCATCATCGCGCACATCGACCACGGCAAGTCGACGCTTGCCGACCGGATGCTCCAGCTCACCGGCGTCGTCGACCAGCGGCAGATGCGCGCCCAGTACCTGGACCGCATGGACATCGAGCGTGAGCGCGGCATCACGATCAAGTCCCAGGCGGTCCGTCTGCCCTGGGCGCCCACCTCGGGCGACGGCATGGGCAAGACGCACATCCTCAACATGATCGACACCCCCGGGCACGTCGACTTCACCTACGAGGTCTCCCGCTCCCTCGCCGCGTGCGAGGGCACGATCCTCCTGGTGGACGCCGCCCAGGGCATCGAGGCCCAGACCCTCGCCAACCTCTACCTGGCGATGGAGAACGACCTCACCATCGTCCCGGTCCTCAACAAGATCGACCTGCCGGCCGCCCAGCCGGAGAAGTTCGCCGAGGAGCTGGCGAACCTGGTCGGCTGTGAGCCCGACGACGTGCTGCGGGTCTCCGCCAAGACGGGCATCGGCGTGGACGCGCTGCTCGACCGCGTGGTGCAGAACGTCCCCGCGCCGGTCGGCGTCAAGGACGCCCCCGCCCGCGCGATGATCTTCGACTCCGTCTACGACTCGTACCGCGGCGTCGTGACGTACGTCCGTGTGGTCGACGGCACGCTCAACAAGCGCGAGCGCATCCGCATGATGTCCACCAACGCCACCCACGAGCTGCTGGAGATCGGCTGCAACTCGCCCGAGATGCTGCCGGCCGACGGCCTCTCGGTCGGCGAGGTGGGCTACCTGATCACCGGTGTGAAGGACGTCCGCCAGTCCAAGGTCGGCGACACCATCACCCAGATGACGGGCGGCGCCACCGAGGCGCTGGGCGGCTACAAGGACCCCAAGCCGATGGTGTTCTCGGGCCTGTACCCGCTGGACGGCTCCGACTACCCCGAGCTGCGCGAGGCCCTGGACAAGCTCCAGCTCAACGACGCCGCCCTGGTCTACGAGCCGGAGACCTCCGCCGCCCTCGGCTTCGGCTTCCGCGTCGGCTTCCTCGGCCTGCTGCACCTGGACGTGATCCGCGAGCGCCTGGAGCGCGAGTTCGGCCTCGACCTGATCGCGACCGCGCCGAACGTGGTCTACCGGGTCGTCCTGGAGGACGGCAAGGAGATCACGGTCACCAACCCGAGCGAGTTCCCCGAGGGCAAGATCTCGGACGTGTTCGAGCCGGTCGTGCGCGCCACGATCCTCGCCCCGACCGAGTTCATCGGCTCGATCATGGAGCTGTGCCAGAACCGCCGCGGAACCCTGCTCGGCATGGACTACCTCTCCGAGGACCGCGTCGAGATCCGCTACACCCTGCCCCTCGCCGAGATCGTCTTCGACTTCTTCGACCAGCTGAAGTCCAAGACGCGCGGCTACGCCTCCCTGGACTACGAGCCCACCGGCGAGCAGTCCTCCAGCCTGGTCAAGGTGGACATCCTGCTCCACGGCGACAAGGTCGACGCGTTCTCCGCCATCACCCACAAGGACGCCGCCTACGCGTACGGCGTGCGCCTGGTGGCCAAGCTACGCGAGCTGATCCCGCGGCAGGCCTTCGAGGTGCCGGTCCAGGCCGCGATCGGCTCCCGCGTCATCGCCCGCGAGACGATCCGCGCCATCCGCAAGGACGTCCTCGCCAAGTGCTACGGCGGTGACATCTCCCGTAAGCGGAAGCTGCTGGAGAAGCAGAAGGAAGGCAAGAAGCGCATGAAGATGGTCGGCTCGGTGGAGGTCCCGCAGGACGCCTTCATCGCCGTCCTGTCGAGTGACGAGTCGGGCGCCAAGAAGAAGTAGCCGTCCGTAGCCGTCTGCCGTGCACGGCATGCGGAACAGGCCCCCGCGCAGCGCCGCGGGGGCCTGTTTCGTTATGAATCGGCGGCTCAAGGGCCCTTACGCGGCAGGCGGCGGCGCCCTACCCTGATCACTACCCGTTTGGTTACTCGCCAGTTACAAACCCTGTTGCAAGCCCTGTTGGAAGCCGCCGTCCACCCCACGGGGACGGCCAGGCCCTGCCGCGTGGTCCGGAGGACGTCCGTGAGCGACACACAGACCCTGATCGAGAACCGTCCGCCCACCGTGGCGGCCCTCTTCCTTGAGCGTGTCGCCGCCACGCCGAACAACGAGGCCTACCGGTACCCGGTGCCCGCGGCCGCCGGCAGCGGACCCGACGACTGGAAGTCGCTGAGCTGGGGCCAGGCGGCCGAGCGGGTCTTCGCCATCGCCGCCGGACTGATCGACCTCGGCCTGGAGCCCGAGCAGCGGGTCGCGCTCGCCTCCAACACCCGCGTCGAGTGGATCCTCTCCGACCTGGGCGTGATGTGCGCGGGCGGCGCCGTGACCACCATCTACCCCAGCACCAACGCCGAGGAGTCGGCGTTCATCCTCTCCGACTCCGCCAGCCGCGTGCTGATCGCCGAGGACGCCGCCCAGCTGGCCAAGGCCCGTGAGCGCCGCGCCGACCTGCCCGAACTCGCCCACGTGGTCGTCCTGGAGGCCGCCGACGCGGTCGCCGCCGAGGGCGACCCGGAGGGCTGGGTGCTCTCCCTCGCCGAGCTCGAGGCGCGCGGCAAGGAGTACCTCGCCAAGCACCCGGAGGCGGTCAAGGAGCGCATCGGCTCCATCGCCTCCGACCAGCTCGCCACGCTGATCTACACCTCCGGCACCACCGGCCGCCCCAAGGGCGTCCGCCTCCCGCACGACAACTGGGCGTACATGGCCAAGGCCACCGTCGCCACCGGCATGATCCACAGCGACGACGTGCAGTACCTGTGGCTGCCGCTCGCCCACGTCTTCGGCAAGGTGCTCACCTCCGGCCAGATCGAGGTCGGGCACGTCACCGCCGTCGACGGCCGCATCGACAAGATCATCGAGAACCTGCCGGTGGTCCAGCCCACCTACATGGCGGCCGTCCCGCGCATCTTCGAGAAGGTCTACAACGGCGTCGCCGCCAAGGCCCGGGCCGGAGGCGGGGCCAAGTACAAGATCTTCAAGTGGTCGGTGGACGTCGCCCGCGAGTACGCCCGGACCACCCAGGACAACTACCGGCGCACCGGCAGCCCCAGCGTCCCCTTCGGCCTCGCCACCAAGCACAAGATCGCCGACGCGCTCGTCTACTCCAAGCTCCGCGACGCCTTCGGCGGTCGGCTGCGCGCCGCCGTCTCCGGCGCCTCCGCCCTCGCCCCCGAGATCGGCTACTTCTTCTCCGGCGCCGGCGTCCACATCCTCGAGGGCTACGGCCTCACCGAGTCCAGCGCCGCGTCCTTCGTCAACCCCGGCGAGGCCTACCGCACCGGCACCGTCGGCAAGCCGTTGCCCGGCACCGAGGTCCGCATCGCCGACGACGGCGAGATCCTGCTGCGCGGCCCCGGCATCATGCAGGGCTACCACGGCCAGCCGGACAAGACCGCCGAGGTGCTGGAGGAGGACGGCTGGCTGCACACCGGCGACATCGGCGAGCTCTCGCCCGACGGCTACCTGCGCATCACCGACCGCAAGAAGGACCTGATCAAGACCTCCGGCGGCAAGTACGTCGCCCCGGCCGAGATCGAGGGCCAGTTCAAGGCGATCTGCCCGTTCGTGTCGAGCATCGTCGTGCACGGCGCCGACCGGAACTTCTGCACCGCCCTGATCGCCCTCGACGAGCCCGCGATCCTCGGATGGGCCGCCGAGCACGGCCTCGAGGGCAAGAGCTACGCCGAGGTGCTCGCCGCCGCCGAGACCAACCGGCTCGTCGAGACGTACGTACAGACCCTCAACGAGGGCCTCCAGCGCTGGCAGACCATCAAGAAGTTCCGGATCCTGCCGCGCGACCTCGACGTCGAGCACGGCGACCTCACCCCGAGCCTGAAGCTGAAGCGGCCGGTCGTCGAGCGTGAGTTCAAGCACCTGATCGACGAGATGTACGAGGGCGCCCGCGAGGCGTAAACCCTGCAACGGCGGCGGTACCCGGGCCCCGCGGTCCGGGGCGCCGCTGTCCGCGGCGGGCCGCCGGGCGGGGCCGGACGGGCTCCGGCGGCCGGGGCCCGGGGCGGCGTGCGGGACAATGGGGGCATGCCTTCCGCCCTGCCCGACGGTGACCCCATGCCCGAGGACGGCGCCCTGCCGTCGCACGCCCTGGCGGGCGCCGGGGACCGGCCCCTCGGCTTCTACCTGCACGTCCCGTACTGCGCCACGCGCTGCGGGTACTGCGACTTCAACACCTACACCGCGACCGAGCTGCGCGGCACCGGCGGCGTGCTCGCCTCCCGGGACAACTACGCCGACACCCTGATCGACGAGGTCCGCCTCGCCCGCAAGGTCCTCGGCGACGACCCGCGCCCCGTGCGCACCGTGTTCGTCGGCGGCGGCACCCCGACCCTGCTGCCCGCCGCGCACCTGGTCCGCATGCTCGCGGCGATCCGCGAGGACTTCGGGCTCGCGGACGACGCCGAGATCACCACCGAGGCCAATCCGGAGTCCGTCGACCCCGCGTACCTGGCCGAGCTGCGCGCCGGCGGCTTCAACCGGATCTCCTTCGGCATGCAGAGCGCGAAGCAGCACGTGCTGAAGGTGCTGGACCGCACGCACACGCCCGGGCGCCCCGAGGCGTGCGTCGCCGAGGCCCGGCGGGCCGGCTTCGAGCACGTCAACCTGGACCTGATCTACGGCACCCCCGGGGAGTCGGACGACGACTGGCGCGCCTCGCTGGACGCCGCGCTCGGCGCCGGGCCGGACCACGTCTCCGCGTACGCGCTGATCGTGGAGGAGGGCACGCAGCTCGCGCGGCGGATCCGGCGCGGCGAGGTCCCGATGACCGACGACGACGTCCACGCCGACCGCTACCTGATCGCGGACGAGGTGCTCGCCGGGGCGGGCTACGGCTGGTACGAGGTGTCCAACTGGGCCACCTCGGAGGCCGGGCGGTGCCTGCACAACGAGCTGTACTGGCGGGGGGCCGACTGGTGGGGTGCGGGGCCGGGGGCGCACAGCCACGTGGGCGGCGTGCGGTGGTGGAACGTGAAGCACCCGGGTGCGTATGCGGCCGCGCTGGCCGAGGGGCGGTCGCCCGGGGCCGGGCGTGAGCTGCTGTCCGACGAGGACCGGCGGGTGGAGCGGATCCTGCTGGAGCTGCGGCTGGTGGACGGCTGCCCGCTGTCGCTCCTTGCCCCCGCAGGGCTGGCGGCGTCCCACCGAGCGCTGGAGGACGGCCTGCTGGAGCCGGCCCCCTACGCGGACGGCCGGGCCGTCCTGACCCTCCGCGGCCGGCTCCTCGCCGACGCGGTGGTCCGAGCCCTGGTCGACTGACCGCCGCGGCTCCCGCGGCCCCCGCTGCGCGGAGCCGTTTCCCCACCCCGCCCCTTCCCGAAACCGGGGCTGATTTCAGCCCGAGCGGCGTTTGAGCGCACCGGGCGCGGAGCGCCCGGAACCGGGTCCGGGGCGGAGCCCCGGTTTCGGGAAGGGGCGGGGAGGGGAACTGGCGCGCGCAGCGCAAACAGCGGCGGCGGGCCGTCAGGCCGTGACGTGGTCGATCAGGTGTTCCACCGCGCCCAGGAGGGGCGGTTCCAGGTCGCGGTACGACGTCACGCGGGACAGGATGTGCTGCCAGGCGGCCCCCGTGTTCGGCGGCCAGCCCAGCGCCCGGCAGACGCCCGTCTTCCAGTCCTGCCCCCGTGGGACCTGCGGCCACGCCGTGATGCCGAGGGCGGCGGGCTTCACCGCCTGCCAGACGTCCACGTACGGGTGGCCCACCACCAGCACGTGCTCGGAGGACACCTCCGCCGCGATCCGGGACTCCTTCGAGCCGGGGACCAGGTGGTCCACCAGGACCCCCAGGCGGGCGTCCGGCCCGGGGGCGAAGGCCGCCACGACCGCGGGGAGGTCGTCGACGCCCTCCAGGTACTCCACCACGACCCCCTCGATCCGCAGGTCGTCGCCCCACACCCGCTCGACCAGCTCGGCGTCGTGCCGCCCCTCGACGTAGATCCGCCCGGCCCGCGCCACCCGCGCCCGGGCCCCGGGTACGGCGATCGAGCCCGACGCCGTGCGCCGCGGCCCGGCCGGGGCCCGCAAGGGCCGTACGAGGGTCACGGCGGCCCCCTCCAGCAGGAACCCGCCCGGCTGGAGCGGGAAGACCCGCCGCTTGCCGAAGCGGTCCTCCAGCGTCACGGTGCCCGCCTCGCAGCCCACCACCGCCCCGCAGAAGTCCGTACCCGCCACCTCGACCACCAGATCGGGTTCGGCCGGCACCTCGGGCACCGGCACGGCCTTGGCGCGCTTCCACGGCGGGGTCAGGTCGGGGGAGTACTCACGCATCCGGCCGACACTAGGAGAGCCGGCGCGCTCAGGCGCCCGACACGCCGAAACGCGCCGCCAGTGTGTCGCGTTGCGCACGCACGAACGCCGCGTCGACCACCGCCCCGTGCCCCGGCACGTACAGCGCGTCCTCCCCGCCCAGCGCCAGCAGCCGGTCCAGGGCCGCCGGCCACTGCCCCGGCACCGCGTCGGGCCCCGCCTGGGGCTCGCCGGACTCCTCCACCAGGTCCCCGCAGAACACCGTCTCCCGCTCGCCCGGCACGAAGACGGCCAGGTCGTACCCGGTGTGGCCCGGCCCCACGTTGGCCAGCAGCGCCTGCACCCCGCCCAGCTCCAGCGTCCACTCGCCCGACACCAGGTGCCGCGGCGGCACCAGCAGGTCGGCGGCCTCGGCGGCCTCCGCCGGATCCAGGCCCTGGCGCACCGCGTCGCTGCGCAGCCCGTCGCGGTCCGCGAGGAGCTCGGCGTCCAGGCCGACGGCCCCGTACACCTCGGCCCCGGAGAACGCGGCCCCGCCCAGGACGTGATCGAAGTGCCCGTGCGTGAATGCGATATGGGTCACGCGCCGACCGGTCAGCCGCTCCGCCTCGGACCTCAGCTGCGCCCCTTCGCGGACGCTCGAACCGGGGTCGACCAGAAGGACGGAATCGTCGCCGACCACCAGTCCCACCGTGCAATCCCACACCGGAAGGCGTCTGCGGCCGGTCCTCCGCGTCAACCGTTCCCACCCGGCCTCTTCCCAACGTACGTCCATGCCGCGACGCTACCTGGCGGGGCCACCTGGCGGGCCACCCTTGCTAGCCGCGTACTACCCGGCCGTACACTGACCGGGGGATCTCTGGCACTCGTGCGACCCGAGTGCCAGACGCCACGGACGACCCTCACGACGACCCGCATCACAGCTGGAGGTGTGCACGCGATGCTCAGCGAACGCAGACTCGAGGTGCTGCGCGCCATTGTCCAGGACTATGTCGGGACGGAGGAGCCGGTCGGCTCCAAGGCGCTGACCGAGCGGCACCGACTCGGCGTCTCGCCGGCCACCGTGCGCAACGACATGGCGGTGCTGGAGGAGGAGGGCTACATCGCCCAGCCCCACACCAGCGCCGGCCGGATCCCCACGGACAAGGGATACCGGCTCTTCGTCGACAAGCTCGCCGGCGTCAAGCCGCTGTCGACGCCGGAGCGCCGGGCCATCCAGAACTTCCTCGACGGCGCCGTCGACCTCGACGACGTCGTGGGCCGCACGGTGCGGCTGCTCGCGCAGCTGACGCGGCAGGTCGCGATCGTCCAGTACCCCTCGCTGACCCGCTCCACCGTCCGGCACGTCGAGCTGCTCGCGCTGGCACCCGCCCGCCTGATGCTCGTGCTGATCACGGACACGGGCCGGGTCGAGCAGCGGCTCGTCGACTGCCAGCTGCCGTTCGGCGAGACCTCGCTGGCCGATCTGCGGGCGCGGCTCAACAGCCGTGTGGTGGGCCGCCGGTTCACCGACGTCCCGCAGCTGGTGCAGGACCTGCCGGAGTCCTTCGAGCCCGACGACCGGCCGACGGTGTCGACCGTGCTGTCTACGCTGCTGGAGACCCTGGCCGAGGAGGCCGAGGAGCGCCTGATGATCGGCGGCACCGCCAATCTGACGCGCTCCGGGCACGATTTTCCCCTGACGATCAGGCCGGTGCTCGAGGCGCTGGAGGAGCAGGTCGTGCTCCTCAAGCTGCTCGGCGAGGCCAATGAATCGGGCATGGCCGTACGGATCGGGCATGAGAATGCCTACGAGGGACTGAACTCCACGTCCGTCGTGTCGGTCGGCTACGGTTCGGGCGGCGAAACTGTCGCCAAACTCGGCGTGGTCGGACCGACCCGCATGGACTACCCCGGAACGATGGGAGCGGTACGCGCAGTGGCACGTTACGTCGGACAGATCCTGGCGGAGTCGTAAGTGGCCACGGACTACTACGCCGTACTCGGCGTGCGCCGCGACGCATCGCAGGACGAGATCAAGAAGGCCTTCCGCCGTCTCGCGCGCGAACTCCACCCGGACGTGAACCCGGACCCGAAGACGCAGGAGCGCTTCAAGGAGATCAACGCGGCCTACGAGGTCCTGTCGGATCCGCAGAAGAAGCAGGTCTACGACCTCGGCGGCGACCCGCTGTCCTCCTCGGGCGGTGCGGGCGCGGGCGGCTTCGGTGCCGGTGGCTTCGGCAACTTCTCCGACATCATGGACGCCTTCTTCGGCCAGGCGGCGCAGCGCGGTCCGCGCTCGCGCACCCGCCGCGGCCAGGACGCCATGATCCGCCTCGACCTGGAGCTGGACGAGGCCGCCTTCGGCACGACCAAGGACATCCAGGTCGACACCGCCGTCGTCTGCACCACCTGCTCCGGCGAGGGCGCCGCCCCCGGCACCTCCGCGCAGACGTGCGACATGTGCCGCGGGCGCGGTGAGGTCTCGCAGGTCACCCGGTCCTTCCTGGGCCAGGTCATGACCTCGCGCCCCTGCCCGCAGTGCCAGGGCTTCGGCACCGTGGTCCCGACCCCGTGCCCCGAGTGCGCGGGTGACGGCCGGGTCCGCTCCCGCCGCAGCCTGACGGTCAAGATCCCGGCCGGTGTCGAGAACGGCACCCGCATCCAGCTCGCGGGCGAGGGCGAGGTCGGCCCCGGCGGCGGCCCCGCCGGCGACCTGTACGTCGAGATCCACGAGCTGCCGCACCCGACCTTCCAGCGGCGCGGGGACGACCTGCACTGCACGGTCACCATCCCCATGACGGCGGCGGCCCTGGGCACCAAGTGCCCGCTGGAGACGCTGGACGGCATGGAGGAGATCGACGTCCGGCCCGGCACCCAGTCCGGCCAGTCGATCCCGCTGCACGGGCGCGGCGTGACGCACCTGCGCGGCGGCGGCCGCGGCGACCTGATCGTCCACGTCGAGGTGCAGACCCCGGCCAAGCTGGACCCCCAGCAGGAGGAGCTGCTGCGCCAGCTGGCGAAGCTGCGCGGCGAGGAGCGGCCGATGGGCCAGTTCGCGCCGGGCCAGCAGGGCCTGTTCAGCCGCCTGAAGGACGCGTTCAACGGCCGCTGAGCCGCAGGACCGCTGTTGCGGGCCCGGTCCGGGAACCCCCGGGCCGGGCCCGCGGCGCGTCCGGGCCCGGCCCGCACCGGCTCGGGGAGGCGGCCCTGCACCCGGGCGGTGAAGCGGACTATGCCAGGCGAATGCGGTGATTCGGCGCGGTGAGCGGGACATGGCACGATGCACTGCATGTCCTCGGCAGCGAACGGTCTGACCCGGTACCCGATCGTGCAGGCCCCCATGGCGGGCGGCGCCTCCTGTCCGGCGCTGGCCGCCGCCGTGTGCGAGGCGGGCGCCCTGGGCTTCCTCGCCGGCGGCTACAAGACCGCCGACGGCATGTACCAGGAGGTCAAACGGCTGCGCGCGCTCACCCGCCGCCCGTTCGGCGTGAACCTGCTCATGCCGCAGACCGGCTACGTCGACCCGGCCGCCGTCGAGGCGTACCGCGGCCAACTGGCCGGCGAGGCCGGCTGGTACGACGTGTCCCTGGCCGAGGAGGACACCCTCGGCACCAGCGACGACGGCTACGACGCCAAGCTCGCGATCCTGCTCGAGGACCCGGTCCCGGTGGTGTCGTTCACCTTCGGCTGCCCCGAGCCCGCGGTCCTCGCCTCCCTGCGCAAGGCCGGCACGTACAGCGTCGTCACCGTCACCTCGGTCGACGAGGCCCGCACCGTGCAGGCGGCCGGCGCCGACGCGGTCTGCGTCCAGGGCGTCGAGGCGGGCGGCCACCAGGGCAGCCACCGCGACGACCCGCAGGCCGACGGCACGGCCCGGGTCGGGCTGCTCGCGCTCGTGGCGCAGGTACGGGAGGCGGTGGCCCTGCCGATCATCGCGGCGGGCGGGCTGATGCGCGGCTCGCAGATCGCGGCGCTGCTGGCCGCCGGCGCGGAGGCGGCCCAGCTCGGCACCGCGTTCCTCGCCTGCCCGGAGTCGGGGGCGCACCCGCTGCACAAGAAGGCGCTCACCGACCCGCTGTTCGCCCACACCGAGCTGACCAGGGCCTTCTCCGGGCGCCCGGCCCGGGGCCTGGTGAACCGGTTCATGCGCGAGCACGGCCCGTACGCCCCGGCCGCGTACCCGCAGATCCACCACATGACCGCGGGCCTGCGCAAGGCGGCCGCCGCGGCCGGCGACCCGCAGGGCATGGCCCTGTGGGCCGGCCAGGGCCACCGGCTGGCGCGGGCGCTGCCGGCGGGCGAGCTGGTGGAGGTGCTCGCGGCGGAACTGGCCGAGGCGCAGAGCACGTTGAACGACATGCAGAAGAGGAGTACGTCATGACCGCCCCCGTGTTCGTGGTCGAGGAGGTCCCCACGGGGCCCCGGTTCGTCCTGGACGGCCCGGAGGGCCGGCACGCGGTCTCCGTGAAGCGGCTGAACCCGGGCGAGGCGCTCGTCCTCACCGACGGCCGCGGCGGCTGGGCCGAGGCCGTCGTGGAGGCGGCCGAGGGCAAGGACCGGCTGTCCGTGGCGGTCTCCGCGACCGGCCACGAGGCGGAGCCCGAGGTGCGGATCACCGTGGTCCAGGCCCTGCCGAAGGGCGACCGCGGCGAGCTGGCCGTGGAGACCATGACCGAGACGGGCGTGGACGCGATCGTGCCCTGGCAGGCCTCGCGCTGCATCACCCAGTGGCGCGGCGACCGCGGCGCCAAGTCCCTGGCCAAGTGGCGCAGTACGGCCCGCGAGGCGGGCAAGCAGTCGCGCCGCGTCCGCTTCCCGGAGGTGGCCGAGGCGATGAGCACCAAGCAGGTCGCGGCGCTGCTCGCCGAGGCGGACCTCGCGGTGGTCCTGCACGAGGACCGCGCCCACCCCTCCGGGGCCCTGGCCACGGCTGAGCTCCCGGCGAAGGGCTCCATCGTCCTCGTGGTCGGCCCCGAGGGCGGTGTCTCTCCGGAGGAACTGGCCCTCTTCGCGGAGGCCGGCGCCCACCCCTTCCGGCTGGGCTCCTCGGTGCTGCGGACCTCCACCGCCGGGACCGCGGCGACGGCGGTCCTGCTGGCCCGGACCGGCCGCTGGTCCTGAGGGGCCGCAGGCACCGACGGGCGTCGGTCCTGCAAGCCGGGGGTCCTGTAAGCCGTCCGTCCCGTAAGCCGTGCGTCCCGTAAGCCGCCGGTCCCGTAAGCCGACCGCGCCGAAAAGGCAGGCCCCGGCCCGGGCGGCGCCGGATACGATGCCGGAGCTGATCAACGTCGACGTCGGCGCACCGCCCGCGTCACCCACGGAAGGCGAAGCAATGGCCGGGGAACCGCAGGCCGACTGCCTGTTCTGCAAGATCGTCGCGGGCACCGTCCCGGCGACGGTGGTCCGGGAGACCGAGACGACCGTCGCGTTCCGGGACATCAACCCGCAGGCGCCCACCCACGTGCTGGTGATCCCCCGCCTGCACTACCCCGACGCCGCCTCCCTCGCGGCCGCCGACCCGAACGTCACCGCCGACGTGCTGCGCGAGGCCGGCGAGATCGCCGCCCAGGAGAAGGTCGACGACCACGGCTACCGGATCGTGTTCAACACCGGGGCAGGGGCCGGCCAGACCGTCTTCCACGCGCACGCGCACGTCCTCGGCGGGCGCGGCCTGCAGTGGCCGCCGGGATAACCGTGTCCGTACGCGAATTCGTGGTGCTGGGCACCGCCAGCCAGGTGCCCACCCGCCACCGCAACCACAACGGCTACCTCCTGCGCTGGGACGGCGAGGGCATCCTCTTCGATCCCGGCGAGGGCACCCAGCGGCAGATGGTCCGCGCGGGCGTGGCCGCCCACGACATCAACCGGATCTGCATCACCCACTTCCACGGCGACCACAGCCTCGGACTGGCCGGGGTGATCCAGCGCATCAACCTCGACCAGGTCCCGCACCCCGTCGCCGCGCACTACCCGGCGTCCGGGCAGAAGTTCTTCGACCGGCTGCGCTACGCCACCGCCTACCGGGAGACGGTGCAGCTGCGCGAGGAGCCGGTGGCCCGCGACGGGGCGCTGGCGGAGGGGCCCTCGTACACGCTGGAGGCCCGCAGGCTCTCCCACCCGGTGGAGTCCTTCGGCTACCGGCTCACCGAGCCCGACGGGCGCCGCATGGTTCCCGAACTGCTCGCCCTGCACGGGATCAAGGGGCCCGACGTGGGCCGGATCCAGCGCGACGGGCAGCTGGGCGGGGTCACCCTCGACGACGTCAGCGAGCTCCGGCGCGGCCAGAGCTTCGCATTTGTCATGGACACCAGGCTGTGCGACGGCGTGACCGCCCTGGCCGAGGGCTGCGACCTGCTGGTCATCGAGTCGACCTTCCTCGACGAGGACGAGCGGCTGGCCGCCGACCACGGGCACCTGACCGCCGGGCAGGCGGCCCGGGTGGCCCGCGAGGCGGGCGTCCGCCACCTCGTGCTGACGCACTTCTCGCAGCGCTACGGCGACCCGTCCGAGTTCGAGCGCCAGGCCCGCGAGGCCGGCTTCGAGGGCGAGCTGACCATCGCCGCGGACCTGGCCCGCGTCCCCGTCCCCAAGCGCCGCTGACCCTTCGCCCCGGCCGCCTCGCCGGCTCACGGAGACGGCCGGGGGTGAAGGGCGCCGGATGGTGCCGGAGGGGAGCCGCGGGCCAGTGACGTACGCCACACTGGGTTTCGGCACTGGAGGGGACGGGCAAGGCTGTCGGCTTTCCGTCGAACGACCACTCGCAGACCGCTCGCAGAAACGACCCTTCGCTCGGACCGGGGAGTAACCGTGACCAGTCGGGACATCCGCACCAGCAGCCTCACCGCAGCAGTCGACCCCCTCGGACCGCTGCGCGACCCCCACGAGCCCGGGTGCGACGTCTTCCTGACCGGCACGGTCTTCCTCGACATCATCTTCACCGGCCTCGACTCGGCCCCCGTCCGCGGCACCGAGTCCTGGGCGCGCGGCATGGGCTCCAGCCCCGGCGGCGTGGCCAACATGGCCACCGCGCTGGCCCGGCTCGGCCTGCGCACCTCCCTGGCCGCGGCCTTCGGCGACGACCACTACGGCGAGTACTGCTGGGACGCGCTGGAGCAGGGCGAGGGCATCGACTTGTCCATGTCGCGCACCGTGCCCGGCTGGCACAGCCCCGTCACCGTCTCGATGGCGTACGAGGGCGAGCGGACCATGGTCTCGCACGGCCACGAGGCCCCGCCCCCGGCCGGCCCCGGCGTCTTCCCGCAGTGCCCCCCGCGCGCCCGGGCGGCCGTGGCCTCGCTGGGCCCGGCCGGGGAGGACGGCTGGATCGGCGAGGCCGCCCGCCGCGGCTCGCGGATCTTCGCGGACGTGGGCTGGGACGACAGCGGCCGGTGGGACCTGTCGGCCCTCGCGGACCTGGAGCACTGCGAGGCCTTCCTGCCGAACGCGGGCGAGGCGATGCGGTACACGCGCACGGACTGCCCGAGAACGGCGGCCCGGCTGCTGGCCGAACGGGTGCCCGTCGCCGTGGTCACCATGGGTTCGGAGGGCTCGTACGCGGTGGACTCGGGCAGCGGCGAGGCGGTGCACGTGCCGGGCATCGCCGTGGACGCCCTGGACCCCACCGGCGCCGGGGACGTCTACGTCGCGGGCTTCGTCACCGGCTCCCTGGCCGGCTGGCCGCTGGCGGACCGGCTGGCCTTCGCGGGCCTGACGGCGGCCCTGTCGGTCCAGGAGTTCGGCGGCTCCCTGTCGGCGCCGGGCTGGCCCGAGGTGGCCCACTGGTGGCGCACGGCCCCCGACGCCCTGCGTGACCGGTACGCCTTCCTCGACGAGCTGATCCCGCGCGGCACGGCCCCCGCCCCCCGCCGCAGGGCCGTCCCGACCATCGGCTTCCGCCACTCCGCGTAGCCGCCGCACCGCGCGGACCGCACCGGACCGCGCCGGACCGCGCCGGGCCGTCCGCAGCAGGGCTCCCGGCCCGGCCGGGGCTGCGCGGATGCCGCCGGAAAACCCCTCGGGGATGCCCCCGCGGCGACGTACCCTTGGTACTCCGGAGGTCGTCGATCGGCGCGGCCCCTCAACGGGAGGTATGTGCAGGCCACAGTGCCGGCCCATGACTCAGACATCCACAGCCCACACCCCCGCGCCGGGGCAGGCGCGAGCCCACTTCACCGTTCCGGCCACGCACCCGATGGTGTCGGTGCTCGGCTCCGGTGACGCCCTGCTGCGCGTGATCGAGAAGGCCTTCCCGAAGGCCGACATCCATGTTCGGGGCAACCAGGTCAGCGCGATCGGCGAGGCGGCGGAAGTCGCACTGATCCAGCGCCTGTTCGACGAGATGATGCTCGTGCTCCGCACCGGGCAGCCGATGACGGAGGACGCAGTGGAACGCTCGATCGCCATGCTCAAGGCGAGCGACAACGGCAACGGCCCGCAGGAGACCCCTGCCGAGGTGCTCACGCAGAACATCCTCTCCAACCGCGGCCGCACCATCCGCCCCAAGACCCTCAACCAGAAGCGGTACGTCGACGCGATCGACCGGAACACGATCGTGTTCGGCATCGGCCCCGCCGGCACCGGCAAGACGTACCTGGCCATGGCCAAGGCGGTCCAGGCCCTGCAGTCCAAGCAGGTCAGCCGGATCATCCTGACCCGCCCGGCCGTCGAGGCGGGCGAGCGGCTCGGCTTCCTGCCCGGCACCCTCTTCGACAAGATCGACCCGTACCTGCGCCCGCTGTACGACGCGCTGCACGACATGATGGACCCGGACTCCATCCCGCGCCTCATGGCCAACGGCACGATCGAGGTCGCCCCGCTCGCGTACATGCGCGGCCGGACCCTCAACGACGCCTTCGTGGTGCTCGACGAGGCGCAGAACACGAGCCCGGAGCAGATGAAGATGTTCCTGACCCGGCTCGGCTTCGACTCGAAGGTCGTCATCACCGGTGACATCACCCAGGTCGACCTGCCCGGCGGCACCAAGTCGGGCCTGCGCCAGGTCCAGGCGATCCTGGAGGGCATCCCGGACATCCACTTCTCACGGCTCACGTCCGAGGATGTGGTCCGGCACAAGCTGGTCGGCCGTATCGTCGATGCGTACGAGAAGTACGACGACAGCCGGGAAGGCCGGGCACCCGGGCCCGCCCGGAACGAACACCAGCGGAAGTAGAACCCAGCGCACCATGTCGATCGACGTCAACAACGAGTCCGGTACCGAGGTCGACGAGCGGGCGATCCTCGACATCGCCCGCTACGCGCTCACCCGGATGCGGATCCACCCGCTGTCCGAGCTCTCCGTCATCGTCGTCGACGAGGACGCGATGGAGCAGCTCCACCTCCAGTGGATGGACCTGCCCGGCCCGACCGACGTCATGTCCTTCCCGATGGACGAGCTCCGTCCGCCGGCGAAGGACGACGAGGAGCCCCCGCAGGGCCTCCTCGGCGACATCGTGCTCTGCCCCGAGGTGGCGAAGAAGCAGGGCCAGGAGGCCGCGACGCAGCACTCCATGGACGAGGAGCTCCAGCTCCTGACCGTCCACGGAGTGCTGCACCTGCTCGGGTACGACCACGAGGAGCCGGACGAGAAGGCCGAGATGTTCGGCCTCCAGGCGGCGATCGTGGACGGCTGGCGCGCCGAGCGCGGCCTGACCGGCCCGTCCCCGGCCCCGACCGTCTCGTGACCGCTCCGCAGCTGATCACCGGGGCGGTCCTGCTGGTCGTCGTCGCCTGGTTCGCGGCGTGCGCCGAGTCCGGCCTCGCCCGGGTGTCCAGCTTCCGTGCCGAGCAGGCCGTACGGGAGGGCCGGCGCGGCAGCGCGAAGCTGGTGCAGGTCGCCGTCGACCCCACCCGGTACCTGAACGTGGCACTGCTGGTCCGGGTCACCTGCGAGATGGCGGCCGGCGTCCTCGTCACGTACGTCTGCCTCGACGAGTTCGGCGAGAACTGGAAGGCGCTGCTCATCGCGATCGCGGTGATGGTCCTGGTGTCCTTCGTCGCCGTCGGCGTCTCGCCGCGCACCATCGGCCGCCAGCACCCGCTCGTCACGGCGACGGCCGCCGCGTACGTCCTGGTCCCGCTCGCCCGCGTCATGGGGCCCGTCCCGCAGCTGCTGATCCTCATCGGCAACGCCCTGACCCCCGGCAAGGGGTTCCGCAAGGGGCCGTTCGCCTCGGAGGCCGAGCTGCGCGCCATGGTGGACCTGGCGGAGAAGGAGTCGCTGATCGAGGACGAGGAGCGCCGGATGGTGCACCAGGTCTTCGAGCTCGGCGACACGCTGGTGCGCGAGGTGATGGTGCCGCGCACCGATCTGGTCTGCATCGAGCGGTACAAGACGCTCCGTCAGGCGACCACGCTGGCGCTGCGCTCCGGCTTCTCCCGCATCCCGGTGACCGGGGAGAACGAGGACGACATCGTCGGCATCGTGTACCTCAAGGACCTGGTCCGCAAGACGCACATCACCCGGGAGGCGGAGTCCGACCTGGTCTCCACCGCCATGCGCCCGGCCGTGTTCGTGCCCGACACCAAGAACGCGGGCGACCTGCTGCGCGAGATGCAGCAGGTGCGCAACCACGTGGCCGTCGTCATCGACGAGTACGGCGGCACCGCGGGCATCGTCACCATCGAGGACATCCTCGAGGAGATCGTCGGCGAGATCACCGACGAGTACGACCGGGAGCTGCCGCCGGTGGAGGAGCTCGGCGATGACCGCTACCGGGTCACTGCGCGCCTGGACATCACCGACCTCGGCGAGCTGTTCAAGGTCGAGGCCTTCGACGACGAGGACGTGGAGACGGTCGGCGGTCTGCTGGCCAAGGCGCTCGGTCGGGTGCCGATCGCCGGTGCGTCGGCGGTGGTGGAGCTGCCCGACGGGCGGCCGCTGCGGCTGACGGCCGAGTCCCCGGCCGGCCGCCGGAACAAGATCGTGACCGTGCTGGTGGAGCCTGTGGCCCCGGATCCGGCCGAGGGCGAGGAGGGCGAATGACGCCGGCCGAGCTGCGCGCCTTCTGCCTGGAGTTCAACGCCGCGGTGGAGGAGTTCCCGTTCAACGCCGAGACCTCGGTCTTCAAGGTGCTCGGGAAGATGTTCGCGCTGTCGACGCTGGACGCCGAGCCGCTCACGGTGAACCTCAAGTGCGAGCCGGAGCTCGCCGTGCGGCTGCGCGAGGAGCACGAGGCGATCGTGCCGGGCTGGCACATGAACAAGCGGCACTGGAACACGGTGACCGCGGGCGGGCCCGGCGCCCTGCCGGACGCCATGGTCCGCGAGCTGATCGAGGACAGCTACGACCTGGTGGTGGCGGGTCTGCCGAGGGCTCAGCGGCTGCGGCTGGACCGGCCCTGAGCCTCCCGGAACCAAGATCACCGGCTGGGACGAAGGTCACTTGATGACGTGACCTTCGGATCGCAGGTTTCTGCGAGTTACAGGCCTATGTTGGTATGTAACGCTCCATGATCATCGGGGGGTGCGGGGGGATG
Organism: Streptomyces sp. NPDC032472; assembly: GCF_040636955.1. Classification (NCBI taxonomy): domain Bacteria; kingdom Bacillati; phylum Actinomycetota; class Actinomycetes; order Kitasatosporales; family Streptomycetaceae; genus Streptomyces; species Streptomyces sp. NPDC032472. Next base: position 47,124 of record NZ_JBEZVK010000010.1, on the reverse strand, counting down.
GAGCGTACGGGCGCCCCGGCGGGGCCGTTGGACGGCCGCACCGGGGCGCTCCCTATGCTTTCGACCATGACCGACACCACCGGGATCAGCCCCGAGGACAGCAAGATCATCACGCTGGCGCGCAGCGCCCGGGCCCGCAACGGCGTGCCCGAGGGTGCGGCCGTCCGGGACGAGACCGGCCGCACGTACGTGGCGGGCACGGTGGAGCTGGATTCCCTCAAGCTGAGCGCGCTGCAGACGGCGGTCGCGATGGCGGTGGCGAGCGGAGCCGAGTCCCTGGAGGCCGCGGCCGTGGTCAGCGCGGCGGAGGCCGTCGCCGACGCCGACCGGGCCGCCGTCCGCGACCTCGGCGGCCCGGACACCCCGGTGCTGCTGGCCGGCCCGGACGGCACCCTGAAGTCCGCCACCCCGGCCGGCTGACCCCGCCCCCTCCTGCCTCGCATCCCCGGCGGCCTACGCGGCCGTCGGAGCCGCGGCTGCGGCGGCGGCCCGGCCGCGCCGGATCACCATCGCCATCAGCGCGGCCATCGCGCACAGCGCCCCCGAGGTGTACCAGACGAGGTCGTAACTGCCGAAGACGTCCCGCGCGAGGCCGCCCAGGAAGGCCACCACCGCGGCGCCCACCTGGTGCGAGGCCAGGACCCAGCCGAAGACGATCGCGCTGTCGTCCCCGTAGTGCTCGCGGCACAGCGCGATCGTCGGCGGGACCGTGGCGACCCAGTCCAGCCCGTAGAAGACGATGAAGAACACCATCGGCGGGTGCACGGACGGCGCCAGCAGCATCGGCAGGAAGAGCAGCGAGACCCCGCGCAGGGCGTAGTAGACGGCCAGCAGCCGCCGCGCCTCGAACCGGTCGGTGAACCAGCCGGACGCGATCGTGCCGACGACGTCGAACACGCCGATCACCGCCAGCAGCCCGGCGGCCGCCGTCACCGGCATGCCGTGGTCGTGGGCCGCGGGCACGAAGTGCGTCTTGACCAGCCCGTTGGTCGAGGCGCCGCAGATCGCGAAGGTGCCCGCCAGCAGCCAGAACGGGCCGGTCCGCGCCGCCCGGAACAGCACCGCCAGCGCCCGCCGGGCCGCGCCCGCCGCCGGGACCGGCTTCGCCGTGTAGGCGCCGCCGTACGGGGCGAGGCCCACGTCGGCCGGGTGGTCGCGCAGCAGCAGCCACACGAACGGGACCACCGACAGCGCCGCCAGCGAGACGGTCACCGCGGCCGGCCGCCAGCCGTGGTGCTCCACCAGCCAGGACAGCAGCGGCAGGAAGACCAGCTGGCCGGAGGCCCCGGCCGCGGTCAGGATGCCGGTGACCAGCCCGCGCCGGGCGGTGAACCAGCGGTTGGTCACGGTCGCCGCGAACGCCAGTGCCATGGAGCCGCTGCCCAGGCCGACCAGCACGCCCCAGAACAGCACCAGCTGCCAGGCGGCGGTCATCCACACCGTGGCGACCGAGCCGGCGGAGATCACCAGCAGCGCCACCGCCACCACCCGGCGGATGCCGAAACGGTCCATCAGCGACGCGGCGAAGGGTGCGGTGAGCCCGTACAGGGCCAGGTTGACCGAGACGGCGAAGCCGATCGTGCCCCGCGACCAGTCGAACTCCTCGTGCAGCGGCTCGATGAGCAGGCCGGGCAGGGAGGCGAAGGCGGCGGCGCCGATGATCGTCACGAAGGTGACGGCCGCGACGAACCAGGCCCGGTGGATGCGCCCGCGCGCGGCGGCGGGCGGCGAGGACGGGTCGGAGGGGAGGCCGGTGGGGAGCTCGGAGGCCGGGGTGGCCGGGGGCGTGGAGGAGGGGGCTGTCTGCGTCACGCCGTCAGGATCCGGCCAGGAAGCCCCCGCACGACAGTGGCCTGACCGACACCCTTCGATACGATCGGGCCATGACCGCCGTGCACCGTGTCGCCGTCCTCGCCCTCACCGGCCTGCTGCCCTTCGAACTCGGCATCCCGCACCGGATCTTCGGCCGCGCCAAGGACGCCGCCGGGCAGCCCCTGTACGAGATCCTGACCTGCGCACTCGCCCCCGGCCCCGTGCAGACGGACGCCGACTTCACCATCGCCGTCGAGCACGGCCCCGAACTGCTCGCCACCGCCGACACCGTCGTCGTGCCCGCCTCGTACGAGCTCGGGCCGGTGTACGAGGACGGCGTGCTGACCGACGAGCTCGCGGCTGCCTTCACCCGGATCCGGCCCGGCACCCGGCTCGTCTCCATCTGCACCGGCGGCTACGTCCTCGCCGCCGCGGGCCGCCTCGACGGCCGACCCGCCACCACCCACTGGTCCCACGCCGAGCACTTCCAGCGCCTCTTCCCGGCCGTACGGGTGGACCCCGGCGTGCTGTACACCGACGACGGGGACGTGCTGACCTCCGCCGGGGTCGCCGCAGGCATCGACCTGTGCCTGCACATCGTGCGCCGCGACCACGGTGCGGCCGTCGCCAACGACGTGGCCCGGCGGACCGTCGTACCGCCGCACCGGGACGGCGGGCAGGCCCAGTTCATCGCGCGGCCCGTGCCGCAGCCCCAGCTCGCCAGCACCGCCACGGCCCGCGCCTGGGTGCTGGACCGGCTGCACGAGCCGGTGCGGCTGGCCGATCTGGCGAAGCAGGAGTCCATGTCGGTACGGACCTTCACCCGCCGGTTCCGGGAGGAGGCCGGGATCAGCCCCGGCGAATGGATCGTCGGGCAGCGGGTGGAGCGGGCGCGGGGCCTGCTGGAGCAGACGGACCTGCCGATGGAACAGGTGGCCCGGGAAGCGGGGTTCGGGACGGCCCAGTCGCTGCGCAAGCACGTGCAGGCCGCGCTGGGCGTGAGTCCGACGGCGTACCGGCGCACGTTCAGGGCGGGGTCCACGGCAGGAGGGGCGGATCCTGCCATCTCCTGATGGGCCATCAGTTGCTGCCGGGGGCGTGCATTGACTTCTCCCGCGGCCCGCTCGTGAATGGCCCCACCTCGGCGCGACGGAGAACCCTGGGGGCGGGCAGTGCGAAGAGCGGCGGGCAGCACGAGATGGTCGGCGGCCTTCGGCCTGGCCGCGCTCGCGGCCGCCGCCGGGGGCGCGCTGGGCCCGCCTGCCGCGGCCGACGGGGAAGCGCTGCCGGGCCGGGTGGAGTTCCCGACGCACTGCCTCCCGCCCGAGGAGAGCGGGCTCCCGCCCGCCGACGGCCCGACCACGGCCCGGATCGCCGTCGACAACCCCCGGCCCCGCGCCGGCGACACGGTGACCGTGACGTACCGGGTGGCACGCACCCCGGCCGTCAACCCGCTGTCCGCCGAGCTCCCGGCCGACGCCCTGATCCCCACCGGGCGCGTGTTGCTGGGCGGCGCGCAGACCGGCGCGGTCACCGTCGTCGGCGCCGGGCGCCACGACCCGGTCCCGGCCGGCGCGGCCCTGCCCGCCCTCACCATGACCGGCACGTTCACCGCCACCGCTCCCGGCGAGATCACCCTCGCCCCGGCCGGCTACACCCTGCACACAAGGCATCTGCTCGGCCTCGACACCGTCTGCACCACCACCGGGAGCCCGGTCTCCGCCCGGCTCACCGCGACCCCGCTGCCCCGGGCCAACCTCCGGTCGGTCTCGCTCGCCACCGCCGCCGGGAAACCGGGATCCCGGGTCACCGTCACCGGCGCCGGCTTCGCCCCCGGCGCGCCCGTCACGGTGGCCGGCCGGGCGGGCGCCGCCGAGACCGCGGACCGGGTGCGCGCCACGGCGGACGTGCAGGGCACGGTCCGGGCGGAGCTCCCGGTCACCGACCGGGAGACCACGGCGGTCGTCGCGTACGAGGGCACGGCCTGGTCGGCGCAGCAGGGCTCGGGCCCGGCGGCGTACACGGTCCTGGACCCGGTCCCCGTACGGCCGCCGGCCGGCACGCAGCGGATGGCGGCGGTGGTGGAGCCGGGTCCGGGCGGGCTGACGATGAGCCAGGCGGGCGAGGCGATCACCCTGGGCCGGGTCGCGTACGGGAGCGGAGCCGCCGCGCCCGGCCGGATCGGCACCGTCACGGTCGAGGACGCCCGCAGCGGACCGGCGGCCGGATGGACGCTGACGGGCAGGATCACCGAGCTCACGGGCCCGGACGGCGTCCGCGTCCCGGGCGCCTCGCTGAGCTGGACCCCGCGGTGCACGGCAGCGGCGGGCGGTCCCGGCCGCTGCACCCCGGGCAGCGCCGGGACGGTCGGCCCGCAGGGCGCGGTCCTCGCGACCACGGCCGGCGGCGCGCAGGTCAACGGCGCGCAGGCCGGCGCTGCGCAGGCCGGCGGCACCTTCACGGTGGACGCGGAGGTCACCCTGCACATCCCGCCCTACACCCCGCCGGGAGCGTACACGGCGGTCCTCACCCTGACCCTCTCGTGACGGCCTGGTCGGCGCGGGGAGCGGCATCGGGGAGAATGGCCCGTATGAGCGATCGTTCCCCCGAGTCCACCGGCCCGCACCGTGCGGGCTTCGCCTGCTTCGTCGGCCGCCCCAACGCGGGGAAGTCGACCTTGACCAACGCACTCGTGGGCACCAAGGTCGCGATCACCTCCAACCGGCCGCAGACCACCCGCCACACCGTCCGCGGCATCGTGCACCGCCCCGACGCCCAGCTCGTCCTGGTCGACACCCCGGGTCTGCACAAGCCGCGCACGCTCCTCGGCGAGCGGCTGAACGACGTCGTGCGCACCACCTGGGCCGAGGTCGACGTCATCGGCTTCTGCCTGCCCGCCGACCAGAAGCTCGGGCCCGGCGACAAGTTCATCGCCAAGGAGCTCGCGGGGATCAAGAAGACCCCCAAGATCGCCATCGTGACCAAGACCGACCTGGTCGAGTCCAAGCAGCTCGCCGAGCAGCTCATCGCGATCCAGCAGCTGGGCGACGAGCTCGGCATCGAGTGGGCCGAGATCGTCCCCGTCTCCGCCGTCGGCGACAACCAGGTCCAGCTGCTGGCCGACCTGATCGCGCCGATGCTGCCGGAGAGCCCGCCGCTGTACCCGGAGGGCGACCTCACCGACGAGCCCGAGATGGTGATGGTCGCGGAGCTGATCCGCGAGGCCGCCCTGGAGGGCGTGCGCGACGAGCTCCCGCACTCCATCGCCGTCGTGGTGGAGGAGATGATCCCCCGGGAGAACCGCCCGGCGGACCGGCCGCTGCTCGACATCCACGCCAACGTCTACATCGAGCGGCCGAGCCAGAAGGGCATCATCATCGGCCCGAAGGGCTCCCGCCTGAAGGAGGTCGGGATGAAGTCGCGCAAGCACATCGAGGCGCTGCTCGGCACCCCCGTCTTCCTGGACCTGCACGTGAAGGTCGCCAAGGACTGGCAGCGCGACCCCAAGCAGCTGCGCAAGCTCGGCTTCTAGAGCCTTTCCGTCCCCGGAGCCTGGCTGCCCTACGGGAGCCGGCGCACCTTCACGGTGTTGTCGGCCCGGGTCCCGGGCCGGCCGTCGGGGCTGTGCTGCTCGCGTACGTACTCCTGCGCGCGCAGGACCTCCCAGGCGCCCTCGGGCAGCTCCAGCTGGGCGAGGACCTCGCCCGGGGTCGGGAAGTCGATCCCCGGGCGCCCCTCCTCCTGCTGCCAGGTGGCCCACCCGCCGTGGCCGACCACCAGCAGGATCCCGCCGGGGGCCACGGCCGCCGCGGCGGTCCGCAGGACCCGGGCCCGGGGGAAGTCCCCGTAGTTGTGCAGGAAGCAGGCCGAGACGAGGTCGAACTCCCCGGCGGGGAAGGACTCGGCGAGGTCGTGCTGCCGCAGCTCGACGCGGTCGGCGACGCCCGCCTCGGCGGCGTGTGCGGCCGCCCGCTCCAGGGCCACGCCCGAGATGTCGGTCCCGGTGACCCGCCAGCCCCGGCGGGCCAGCCAGACGGCGTCGGCGCCCTCGCCGCAGCCGAGGTCGAGGGCGCGGCCGGGGGCGAGTCCCCCGACCTCGCGGACGAGGTCCGCGTTGGGCCTGCCGCTCCAGATGCGGTCGCTCTCGCTGTAGCGGGAGTCCCAGAACTCGCGGTCACCGGCGGGCGGCCCGGACGGGGTCCCGGCGTGGTGGTGGGCGTGGTCGTCGTGGGAATGCGTGTGCTTCCGGCGGGGGCTGTGCTCGGACACGGGGGTCCCTTCCTCTGCTCGGTCGAGGGGCTGCCTACGTCCCCGATGCTGCGCCGCCCGCCGCAGCACCGCCAAAGACCTTTGCCGTTTCGGCAAGCCCCCCGCGCAGCCGGGGCCCGCTACGCCCCGGCCGTCTCCCCGTCCGCCGCGGGTTCCGCGATCAGGGCCGTGGCCACCGTGCGGAAGCCGGCCCGGGCGTAGATCCGGGCCACAGCCTCGTCGCCGGCCGAGAGGAAGACCGTACGGGCGCCGCGGGTGAGGGCGTCGGCGACCAGGGCCGAGGTGACGGCGAGGGCCAGGCCGCGGCGGCGCGCGGCCGGGAGGGTGCCGACGCCGGCGACCTCGGCGACGTCGCCGACCGGGTTGTACTGGCCCGCGGCCAGGACCACGCCGTCCTGCACCGCCACGGCCAGGGCCGTGCGGCCGGACGCCAGCATCTCCGACACCGCGCCCCGGCGGGCTTCGGCGGCGGGATCGGCCGTCGCCGCGGCGAGCTCGGCCGGCCCCGCCGCGCCGACGGCGGTTCCCGGGTCGGCGAAGGCCAGCGCCGTCACCGTCACCGCGGCCCCGAGGAGCGGGTCGTCCGCGCCGAGGAGGCGGACGTCCGGGTGCGCGGGAGGCCGCGGCGCGGACGGCTCCAGCACCATCAGCGGATGCGCGTGGACGTGCAGCCCGGCCGCCTCGACGGGGGCCCGCAGCCAGGGGCTGGTTTCGGCCACCCATTCGAAGGCCCGGGGGACGTCCAGCTCCTTCTGGCGGGCCAGGACGCGCTGCACGTCGGCCGGGCCGGCGCCGGAGCTGCCGAGGGCGGGCCGCGCGTAGTACGGCCAGCCCGCGCCCTGGCGGACGAAGAGGGTCAGCGGGCCGAAGTCCTCGGCCCGCGCCCCTCCCACGCGCGGCACGGTGTCGTAGTACTGCTCGAGCCGGGACAAGAAGGCGGGTGTCATCCGGCCATACAAACAAAGGCGCCCTGCTCAGGCACCTTCTTTGAGGACCCGGGAGATCAGGGCCCGCTGGGCGTCGGACAGGTGCGGATCGTGGCAGGTCACCGTCCGCCCGTCGACCGTGATCCGGTACGAGAAGCCGTCGCGTACCCGGGCCGCGGCCGAGGGCGGCGCGGCGGGCCGCAGCGCCAGCTGGGCGAGGGCCCGCCACTCGTCCTCGTCGGGCCGGCCCGAGGTGTCCACCTCGGCCCGGCGCTCGATGCCCGCGAAACCGCCCGTCCGCACCACCAGAATCCGCATGCCCGCCTTTCTACCCTGGTTGCCGTCCCGGAAGGCGCCGCTCAGCCCAGGCCGACCGTGGACCACGCCTTCTGCAGCGCCTGGTGCTCCGCGCCGCCCTCGCCGAAGCGGGCGACGGCGGCCGCCGTCGACAGGCGCGCGAAGTCCGCGAACGTGGCGTCGGAGGCCAGCTCCCCGCCGGTCAGCGTGTCGTACCAGATCAGCCCGGCCCGCTCCCAGGCCTTGCCGCCGAGCTCGGTGGCGGCCAGGTAGAAGGCGTGGTTGGGGATGCCGGAGTTGATGTGGACGCCGCCGTTGTCGCCGGAGGTCTTCACGTAGCCGTCCATCGTGGCCGGCTGCGGGTCCTTGCCGAGCTCGTCGTCGTCGTACGCGGTGCCGGGGGCCTTCATCGAGCGCAGGGCGACCCCGCTGACGTCGGGGCCGAGCAGTCCGGCGCCGATCAGCCAGTCGGCCTCCTCGGCGGTCTGGTCCAGCGAGTACTGCTTGATCAGCGAGCCGAAGACGTCGGACATCGACTCGTTCAGCGCGCCCGACTGGCCGTGGTACTCCAGGTTGGCGGTGTACTGGGTGACGCCGTGGGTCAGCTCGTGGCCGATGACGTCCACCGACACCGTGAAGTCGACGAAGAGGTCGCCGTCCCCGTCGCCGAAGACCATCTGGCTGCCGTCCCAGAAGGCGTTGTTGTAGTCCTGGCCGTAGTGGACGCTCGCATCGAGGGCCAGCCCGGCGCCGTCGATCGAGCGCCGCCCGAAGGCCTTCAGGAACAGCTCGTACGTGGCGCCGAGGCCGGCGTACGCGCGGTTGACGGTGGCGTCCTTGACCGGGTCCTGGCCCTCGGCGCGGACCTTCCTGCCGGGCAGCCGGGTGCGGTGCTGGGCGTCGTAGATCGTCCGGTGCGGATCGTCGCCGGCGGACGCCGCCGCGGTCGGGGCCACGGCCCGGACGGCGGTGATCCGGCGCCGGGTGCGCAGGGCGGCGTCGTGTTCGAGGGTGCGCAGCGCGGCGTCGGCGCGCCGGGCGATCCCGGACCGGGCGGCCTTGTCGAGGAGGTGCGGCGGCACGACGGTGCAGAACACCGGGTGGCGGTGGGTGCGGCCGAGGCCGTGGGCGGAGGCGAAAGCGTGGGAGGCATCCATCCCGGCAATGTGGCAGCGGGTCACGTCACTGTCACTACCTGCAACCATGATTCATTCGGTTGTCTGAAAGCGGTCGCGGCGCATTGACGGATCGGCCGGACCTCGGGCGGGCGGCAGAGACGTAGCTCACATTTGGTATAAATCGGACAGGGGGGTCTTGCATACTGAAACAGGTCCTCGCGTCACGGCGCGGCTCGGCTAGGCTCGGTCCATCATGCGTTTCGGGCTGCTTCTTCTTAGCTGCCGCGGCGAGGGTCTGTAGTCGTAGGCCGACCCCCTCCCCGCGGAGTTTGGTGTTGCGGTTTTTACGACCGGAAGTCGGCCGTCCCAGCGAACTACACGCGGACACGCGAGGAGCCCAACGTCATGAGCCAGCAGCCTTTTGTCGGTCGCCCCACGCCCATCACCAACGCGACCCACACCCAGCAGCCCTCCGGCATGCCGATCCACAAGTACGGCTTCTACGAGCAGGTCGACCTGCCGGGCCGTACCTGGCCCGACGCCCGCGTCACCAAGGCGCCCCGCTGGCTCTCCACCGACCTGCGCGACGGCAACCAGTCGCTGATCGACCCGATGACCCCCGCCCGCAAGCGCGAGATGTTCGACCTGCTGGTGCGCATGGGCTACAAGGAGATCGAGGTCGGCTTCCCCTCCTCCGGCGAGACCGACTACGCCTTCGTACGCTCCATCATCGAAGAGGGCGCGATCCCGGACGACGTCACCATCTCCGTGCTGACCCAGGCCCGCGAGGACCTGATCGAGCGGACCGTGGAGTCGCTGGTCGGCGCCAAGCGCGCCACCGTCCACCTGTACAACGCGACCGCCCCGACCTTCCGCCGGGTCGTCTTCCGCGGCTCCAAGGAGCAGATCAAGCAGATCGCCGTCGACGGCACCCGCCTGGTCATGGAGTACGCCGAGAAGCTGCTGGGCCCCGAGACCGTCTTCGGCTACCAGTACAGCCCGGAGATCTTCACCGACACCGAGCTGGACTTCGCCCTGGAGGTCTGCGAGGCCGTCTGCGACGTCTGGCAGCCCGGCCCCGGCCGCGAGATCATCCTGAACCTGCCCGCCACCGTGGAGCGCTCGACGCCGTCCACGCACGCGGACCGCTTCGAGTGGATGGCCCGCAACCTGACCCGCCGCGAGCACATCTGCATCTCCGTGCACCCGCACAACGACCGCGGCACCGCCGTCGCCGCCGCCGAGCTGGCCCTGATGGCCGGCGCCGACCGCATCGAGGGCTGCCTGTTCGGTCAGGGCGAGCGCACCGGCAACGTCGACCTGATCACGCTGGGCATGAACCTGTTCTCGCAGGGCATCGACCCGCAGATCGACTTCTCCCAGATCGACGAGATCCGCCGCACCAGCGAGTACTGCAACCAGATGCCGGTCCACCCGCGCCACCCGTACGCGGGCGACCTGGTCTACACGGCCTTCTCCGGCTCCCACCAGGACGCCATCAAGAAGGGCTTCGACGCCATGGAGGCCGACGCGGCCGCCCAGGGCAAGACCGTCGACGAGATCGAGTGGGCGGTCCCGTACCTGCCGATCGACCCCAAGGACGTCGGGCGCTCCTACGAGGCGGTCATCCGGGTCAACTCGCAGTCCGGCAAGGGCGGCATCGCGTACGTCCTGAAGAACGACCACAAGCTGGACCTGCCGCGCCGCATGCAGATCGAGTTCTCCAGGATCATCCAGGCCAAGACCGACGCCGAGGGCGGCGAGGTCACGCCGAAGGCGATCTGGGACATCTTCTCGGACGAGTACCTGCCCAACCCGGAAAACCCGTGGGGCCGCATCCAGCTGCGCTCCGGTTCGACGGCGACCGACAAGGACGGCACCGACACGCTGACCGTCGAGGCGGTCGTGGACGGTGTGGAGACGGTCCTGAGCGGCACCGGCAACGGTCCGATCTCGGCCTTCTTCGACGCGCTGGCCGGCATCGGCGTCGACGCCCGCCTGCTGGACTACACCGAGCACACGATGAGCGAGGGCGCCTCCGCCGTCGCCGCCTCCTACATCGAGTGCGCCATCGACGGCCGCGTCCTGTGGGGCATCGGCATCGACGCCAACACCACCCGCGCCTCCATGAAGGCCGTCATCTCCGCCGTGAACCGCGCGGGCCGCTGACCGGCCGGGCTCACCGCGACGCGCTGCCCCGTCCCCTCGCGCCACGGCGAAGGGGCGGGGCAGCGCCGTCCGCGCTCCGGGGCGCGGTCCGGCCGCCGTCAACGGGCCAGGTAGCCGCCGTCCACCGGGAGCACCACGCCCGTCACGAACGAGGCGGCGTCGGACGCCAGGAAGGCGATGACGCGCGCCACCTCCTCCGGTTCGCCGAGCCGGCCCATCGGGTGGGCGGCGGACATCTCCTCGAGGTACTCCCGCCCGCCCGGCTCGTCCGCCAGCGCCCGCACCCGCTCCGTACGGATGGTCCCGGGCGCCACCGCGTTGACCCTGATGCCCCGCGCCGCCCACTCCACCGCGAGGTGCTTGGTCAGCCCCGAGGCCACGAACTTCGCCGGCCCGTAGGCCGCCTGCCGGGCCTGCCCGGCCACGCCCGAGATCGAGGACACGCACACGACGGCCCCGCCCGGGTCCTCCTGAGCGGTCATCGCCTCGATGGCGTACTTGCAGGTCAGGAACATCCCGCGGCCGTCGATCGCCATGACCCGGTCCCAGTCCTGCGCAGTGGTCTCCCGTACGTCCGAAAGGGGGAGCACCCCGGCGTTCGCCACGGCGACGTCGAGCCGCCCGTACGCGTCGACCGCGGCCCGCACCATCGCCCGGTTGGCCTCGGGGTCGGCGACGTCCCCGGTGACGACGGCGATGCCGAACCCCTCCGCGGCCAGTTCCGTACGCAGCGCACCCACCCCGGGGGCGTTGATGTCGGCCGCCGTCACGCGGGCGCCGGAGCGCGCAAGCAGGGCGGCGGTGGCGCGGCCGATCCCGCTCGCGGCGCCGGTGACCAGACAGGATTTCTCGTTCACGCGGCGAGCGTAGGGACCACGGGCGCACGGCCGGGGGAGGCGCGGGGGCACAGACCGGCCAACTGCGCGCGGTGGCACATGTTGTCTTGTCACACGACTGACGAAGCCTCACCGATGTGGCTAACATCACGCCAACCCGGGCTACGCTGCCCGGGGTTCCCGCCCGCGCCCGCAGGGCCGCGGGGGAGAGACGGAGGTGCGACGTGCTGCCAGTTCGGGGTGGGGACGGCCGGAAGCTGACGGTCTGGGGCATCCGCACCACGTGGAGCACCGTGGGCGACGGGGAGTTCTTCTGCCCCGACTGCGGCGGCGACCGCAACTACCGCCGGCGCACCGGACGCCGCCGGTTCACCGTCCTCGGGGTCCCGCTGCTGCCGCGCGGGCAGGCCGGGCCCGTCGTGGAGTGCCAGGGCTGCCGCGAGCGCTTCGACACCGAGGTCCTCGGCCACCTCACCACCACCCGCTTCTCGGCGCTGCTGCGCGACGCCGTGCACATCGTGGCCCTGGCCGTGCTCGCTGCGGGCGGCACCTGCGCGCGCGGGGCGCTCGACGCCGCCGTGTCGGCCGTACGGGCCGCGGGCTTCCAGGACTGCACGCAGGAGCAGCTGGAGTCCCTCGTGGAGGCCTTGGCCCGCGACGAGGGCCGGCTCGGGCTCTACGACGGCCCGGACTGCTGCGGCGCGGCGCTGGCCATCGAGCTGCACGAGGCGCTGGAACCGCTGGCGCCGCACCTGGTCGGGCCCGGCCGGGAGTCGATCCTGCTCCAGGGTGCCCGCATCGCCCTCGCGGACGGCCCGTACACACCGGCCGAGCGGGAGGTGCTCGCCACGGTGGGCGCGGCCCTGCGGATCGGCTCCGATGAGGTCAGCCGGCTGCTGTCGGCGGTCAGCGCGCCCTGAAATCCGGCCGAAACCCGGCAGTAACCGCGCCGAAAGAGGTAACAATCCGGCCTCGCCCCGCTGAATTCGCGCCATTCGAGGACCGCTCCGGCATCGGTGATTCCACCAGGTGGACACCCGGAGCGGTCCTTTCGTATTTGCCGTGAGCGGCGGCGCTAAGTGCATTCGTGCACGTCGGAGCCGCTGCCTTCGCATTCGTGCAGGTGGCGCAGGGGCCTGGGAGGGTACAGTGCTTACCTCCTCGGGTACGGCCCGCGCTATTGGGCGAACGCACAAAGCCGAAGCTCTTCAAGGTCAACAATTTGTAGAAGTCTCCGATATCTGTGGGCTCTCCCACAGGCGTTCAATTCCGGTCACACGACGAAACTCTGCCGGTAACACAGCGGGGGTTCGATTCCACGTGAACGCAACTGAAACCCTGGCGAACCAACGGGATAGCGACCCACTTCGACCGGGGATAACCAGAAATTCCTCTCGATTACCTACCTCTTGAAGGGCAAGGCAGAGATGGCACGTGTCGCCGCCCGGCTCCCCGAAACCGGAGAGCAGAGCACCCACCCGGTCGACGAGGTGCTCCCCCTTCCCAAACTCGCCCTCTACGGCTTCCAGCACGTATTGGCGTTCTACGCAGGCGCGGTCATCGTGCCGATCATCGTGGGCGGAGCGCTCAAGCTCTCCACGGAACAGCTGGTCTACCTCATCAACGCTGACCTCTTCACCTGCGGCATCGCCTCGATCATCCAGGCCTGGGGCATCGGCCGGATCGGCGCGCGCCTGCCGCTCATCCAGGGCGTCACCTTCACCGCGGTGTCGCCGATGATCGCCATCGGGCTCGGGGCCGGCGGCGGAACCGCCGCCCTGCTGGTCATCTACGGCGCCGTCATCACGGCCGGCATCGCCACCTTCGCGTTCGCCTGGCTGCCCCCGCAGGCCTTCCGGGCCGTGATGCGCCTGTTCCCGCCCGTCGTCACCGGCTCGGTGATCACGGTGCTCGGCATCGTGCTCATCCCGGTCGGCCTCAACGACGCCGCCGGCGGCCTCGGCAGCCCCGACTTCGGCGACCCGAAGAACTTCGCCTACGCCGGCGGCACCATGCTCTTCATCCTGGTCCTGATGAAGCTCGGCCGGCCGTTCCTGTCCAGCATCGCGATCCTGCTCGGCCTGGTCGGCGGCACCCTCGTCGCCTTCCTGCTCGGCGACGCGAAGTTCGGCGACGTGAGCCAGGCCGACTGGGTGGGCGTCACCACGCCCTTCCACTACGGGGCGCCGAAGTTCGAGTGGTTCCCGATCGTCCTGATGCTGATCGTCATGCTGATCACCATGGTCGAGACCACCGGTGACACCTACGCGGTCGGCGACATCGTCGGCAAGGAGGTCGACAGCGAGACCGTCGCCCGCGCCCTGCGGGCCGACGGCGCCGCCACCGCCCTCGGCGGCGTCCTCAACTCCTTCCCGTACGTGGCCTTCGCCGAGAACGTCGGCCTGGTGCGGATGACCAAGGTCAAGAGCCGGTTCGTGGTGGTCGCCGCGGGCGCCTTCATGATCCTGCTCGGCCTGCTGCCCAAGGCCGCCGCGATCGTCGCCTCCGTGCCGCACGCCGTCCTCGGCGGCGCCGCGACCGTGATGTTCGCGATGGTGGCCCTGGCCGGTATCCAGACCCTGGGCAAGGTCGACCTGAAGGAGGAGAAGAACGCGCTGATCGTGGGCGTCTCCCTGGCCTTCGCGCTGCTCCCGGCCACCGTCCCGGTGTTCTTCAAGGAGCACATGAACGCCGATCTGTCCTCGCTGCTCAACAGCGGTGTCACGCTCGGCGCCACGGCCGCGATCGTGCTCAACCTGATCTTCAACGGCCTGGGCAGGGACGACGCGCACAGCGCCGCCCCCCGGGCAGAGCTGCCCGCCCAGGCGGCAGCCCCGAAGGACGGCGCCGAGCCGGCCGCGTCCGCCGAGTCCGCCGAGTCCGCCGAGGCCGCGGAGGCCGCGGGCGCCGCCGAGCCCGCCGACAGCACCGTCGCTGTGGCCGTCGTCGCCGACGCGGGTGCGGACGAGGCTGCCGGAGCCGAGAAGAAGCCGGACGCGGACGAAGCCGCCGCAACCGCCTCCTGATCCTCCCAAGGGGTGACGGCCCTGCGCCCGGACCTTGTCCGGGCGCAGGGCCGTCGCTGTGCCCGCACAGGCGACAATGGGCGCATGAGTCTGTTCCGCGACGACGGCATCGTGCTGCGCACCCAGAAGCTCGGCGAGGCGGACCGCATCATCACGCTGCTGACCCGCGGCCACGGACGCGTGCGGGCCGTCGCCCGCGGGGTGCGGCGCACGAAGTCGAAGTTCGGCGCCCGGCTGGAACCTTTCTCCCACGCCGACGTGCAGTTCTTCGCCCGCGGCAGTGAGCTCGTCGGCCGCACCCTCCCGCTGTGCACCCAGACCGAGATCATCGCCCCGTACGGCAACGGCATCGTCACCGACTACGCCCGCTACACCGCCGGCACCGCGATGCTGGAGACCGCCGAGCGGTTCACCGAGAACGAGGGCGAGCCCGCCGTCCAGCAGTACCTGCTGCTCATCGGCGCCCTGCGCACCCTCTCGCGCGGCGAGCACGACCCGAACCTCATCCTCGACGCCTTCCTGCTGCGCTCCCTCGCCGTCAACGGCTACGCGCCCAGCTTCGAGGACTGCGCGAAGTGCGGCATCCACGGCCCCAACCGGCACTTCTCGGTCTCCGCGGGCGGTGTCGTCTGCGGGGACTGCCGGGTCGGCGGCAGCGTCGTACCATCTGCTGAGGCCATCGGGCTGCTCAGCGCCCTGTTGACGGGGGACTGGGCAACCGCCGACGCGGCGGAACCGCGGTACGTGCGCGAGGGGAGCGGACTC
The DNA here is from genome assembly GCF_040636955.1 of Streptomyces sp. NPDC032472. NCBI lineage: Bacteria > Bacillati > Actinomycetota > Actinomycetes > Kitasatosporales > Streptomycetaceae > Streptomyces > Streptomyces sp. NPDC032472. Next base: position 31,906 of record NZ_JBEZVK010000010.1, on the reverse strand, counting down.
GTTTCCGCCTATCTGCACTGGCATCTGGAGCGCGGACTGCGCTCCTTGCGTTACGTAGAGAAGTGACCGAGATCGGAGACCAAAGCGCCATGGCAGTACGCGGATTCCTGGGACGCTCCCGCCGCGAGTACACGCTTCCCGAGCCGCACCCCTCCGGTGCCCGGCCCCCGAAGATCCCGGGTGAGCTGGTCCCGGAGCACGTCGCCATCGTGATGGACGGCAACGGCCGCTGGGCCAAGGAGCGCGGCCTGCCGCGCACCGAGGGCCACAAGGTGGGCGCCGAGCGGGTCCTCGACGTCCTGCAGGGCGCCATAGAGATGGGCGTCAAGAACATCTCCCTGTACGCCTTCTCCACCGAGAACTGGAAGCGCTCGCCCGACGAGGTGCGCTTCCTGATGAACTTCAACCGCGACTTCATCCGCAAGACCCGCGACCAGCTGGACGCGCTCGGCATCCGGGTGCGCTGGGTGGGCCGGATGCCCAAGCTGTGGAAGTCGGTGGCGAAGGAGCTCCAGGTCGCGCAGGAGCAGACCAAGGGCAACGACAAGCTGACGCTGTACTTCTGCATGAACTACGGCGGCCGCGCCGAGATCGCCGACGCCGCCCAGGCGCTCGCCGAGGACGTCAAGGCCGGCCGGCTGGACCCGTCGAAGGTCACCGAGAAGACCCTCGCGAAGTACCTGTACTACCCGGACATGCCGGACGTGGACCTGTTCCTGCGCCCCAGCGGCGAGCAGCGCACCTCCAACTACCTGATCTGGCAGAGCGCCTACGCCGAGATGGTCTTCCAGGACGTGCTGTGGCCGGACTTCGACCGGCGCCACCTGTGGCAGGCCTGTCTGGAGTTCGCCCAGCGCGACCGCCGCTTCGGCGGCGCCGTCCCGAACCAGGTGGAGGCGGGCGGCTCCGAGGGCTGACGAAGTGCGATCGACCCGGTCCCGCCGCGGCCGCTAGGCTCCGCTGTCATGGACATGAGAGAAGTGGAGCCGGCCGCGGCGGCCGGAGCCGGGGAAGGCGTCGAGCTCGTCTACGAGGTCACCACCGCCGACCTCGCGCAGGCCATCCGCGTCCGCAGCAGGGCCACGCCCGCACTGCGCCGGCAGCGGTGGCTGATGCCGCTCCTGGGGGTCCTCTCGCTCCTGCTGGGCGGCAGCACGCTGCTGACCGGCCGCGGCGGGTCGAAGTCGCTGATGTTCCTCGGGATGGGCCTGCTGCTGTGCGCGGCCACGCTCTACGGTCCCCGGCTCCAGGCGCGTGCCTTCGCCGGGATGCTGGCGAAGGCGGGCCGGACCCGGACCGTCGTCGACGCCTGCGGGATCCGGGTGACCACGCAGCTGTACTCCTCCCGCATGGACTGGTCCGCCCAGCCCGTCTACGCCGAAACGCCCGACGCGTTCATCACGCTCGACATCGACAAGCGGGCGGCGGCCATGACGATCCTGCCCAAGCGCGGAATCCAGGTCCCCGCGGACGTGGACCGGCTGCGGGAGCTCCTGGATGCGAACCTGAAGCGGATCTAGGCGGCGGCGGACGCGCAGTCGGCGCAGGTGCCGAAGATCTCCACCGTGTGGGCGACGTTCACAAAGCCGTGCTCTGCGGCGATCGACTCCGCCCACTTCTCCACCGCCGGGCCCTCCACCTCGACGGCCTTGCCGCAGCCGCGGCAGACCAGGTGGTGGTGGTGGTCCCCGGTGGAGCAGCGCCGGTAGACGGACTCGCCGTCGCTGGTGCGCAGCACGTCCACCTCGCCGGCGTCGGCGAGGGACTGGAGGGTGCGGTAGACGGTGGTCAGGCCCACGGAGTCACCGCGGTGCTTGAGCATGTCGTGCAGTTCCTGGGCGCTGCGGAACTCGTCCACCTCGTCCAGCGCCGCCGCGACCGCTGCCCGCTGCCGGGTGGATCGTCCTCGTACTGGCGCGGTATTCGTCTCGCCAGGCGCAGTCGCCACCGGTTCCTCCTCGTATCGGCCTTGCCCCATTGTGCCAGGCGGCCGCTCCTCCTAGACCTTCACGTCGTCCCGGGTGCAGACCTCCTCGGCCACCCGGGCGGCCTTCGCACGGCGCCTGGCGACGGGCGCGGACAGGGCCGTCGTCGCCGTGAAGACCCCGATCGCGAGCAGCACGATCGTGGCGCCCGACGGCGCGTCGATGTAGTACGTGGCGGCCGTACCCGTCAGCGACACGGTGAGGCTGACGGCCACGGCCAGGCCCAGCGTGGTGGCGAAGCCCCGGGTGAGCCGCTGGGCGGCCGCGACGGGGATCACCATCATGGCGCTGACCAGCAGCAGGCCCACGATGCGCATGGCGACGGTGACGGTGACGGCGGCGGTGACGGCGATCAGCAGGTTCAGCGCGCGCACCGGCAGGCCGGTCACCCGCGCGAACTCCTCGTCCTGGCAGACGGCGAACAGCTGGCGGCGCATGCCCACGGTGACGGCGAGGACGAACGCGGCGAGGACTGCCATCGCGGTGACGTCCTCGGGCGCGACCGTGGTGATCGAACCGAACATGGCGCTGAGCAGGTTGGTGGTGGAGCCGCCCCCCACGTTGATGATCATCACGCCGCCGGCCAGACCGCCGTAGAACAGCATCGACAAGGCCACGTCCCCGCTGGTCTTTCCGCGGGAGCGGATCAGCTCCATGCCGACGGCTCCGACGACCGTCACCAGGGTGGCCATCCACACCGGGCTGGCCTGGAGGACGAAGCCGAGCGCGACACCGGTCATCGCCACGTGGCCCAGACCGTCGCCCATGACTGCCTGGCGGCGCTGGACGAGGTACGTGCCGATCGCGGGCGCGGTGACGCCCACCAGCGCGGCGGCGATCAGGGCCCGCTGCATGAAGGCGTCGTTCAGGAGGTCCATCAGCTCAGCAGTCCCGTCCGCAGGGGTTCGGCGTCGTGCGCCGCGTGGGGGTGTACGTGGTCGTGGCCGGGCAGGGCGTGCTGGCCCACGGCCTCCGGCGGCGGCCCGTCGTGGACGACGCAGCCGTCGCGCAGCACCACGGCCCGGTCGATCAGCGGCTCCAGGGGGCCCAGCTCGTGCAGGACGAGCAGGACGGTCGTGCCGGCGGCGACCTGCTCGCGCACGGCGTTCGCCAGGACCTCCTGGTTGCCGAGGTCGACCCCGGCCATCGGCTCGTCCATGATCAGCAGCTCGGGCTCGACGGCGAGCGCCCGGGCGATCAGCACGCGCTGGTGCTGCCCGCCCGAGAGCGCGTTGACGGAGGCGCCGGCGTGCGCGTCCATGCCGACCAGGGCCAGGGCCCGCTCGACGGCGGCCCTGTCGGCCTTGCGTAGGACCCCGAAGCGGGTGCGGGCCAGCCGGCCGGAGGAGACGACCTCGCGGACGGTGGCGGGGACGCCGCTGGCCGCGGTCGTGCGCTGCGGGACGTACCCGATCCGCGACCAGGCGCGGAAGCGCTTGAAGTCGGTGTCGAACAGGGCCAGCTCCCCGCCGGACAGCGGCACCTGGCCGACGACGGCGCGCACGGCGGTGGACTTGCCGGAGCCGTTGGCCCCGAGCAGCGCGACGACCTCGCCGCGCCGGACGGTGAGGTCGACCCCGCGCAGCACCGGGCGTGAGCCCAGCGAGGCGCTGGCCCCGCGCAGGGATATGACGGGCTGGTCCGTTGCCTGGTCGGGCTGGAACTGCATGGCATGCGCCTCCGATACTGCCGTCACTTGTTGCCGAACGCCTTCTGGAGGTTCTTCAGGTTGGACCGCATGACCTCGAAGTAGTCGGCGCCCTGGGACGTGTCGGTGATGCCCTCGAGCGGGTCGAGGACGTCGGTCTTCAGACCCGTGTCGCCGGCGAGGGCCTTGGCCGTCTTGTCGCTGGCGAGGGTCTCGAAGAACACGGTGGAGACATTCTCCTTCTTCGCCAGCTCCTGGAGCTCCTTCATCCGGGCCGGGCTCGGCTCGGACTCGGGGTCGACGCCGGAGATGCCCTCTTGGTCGAGGCCGTAGCGCTCGGCGAGGTAGCCGAAGGCGGAGTGGGTGGTGATGAAGGTCTTCGAGGCGCTGTTCTTCAGACCGTCCTTGAACTCCGTGTCGAGCGCGGCGAGTTTGCCGGTCAGCTCGTCGGTGTTCTTGCGGTAGTCCGCCGCGTGGCCGGGGTCGGCCTTCTCCAGAGCCGCGCCGACGCCCTTGGCGATCTCGGCGTACTTCACCGGGTCGAGCCAGACGTGCGGGTCCTTGCCGCCCTCGTCGCCGTGGTCGTGGGCCTCCGCGTGCTCGCCCGAGCCCTCGTGGGCGTGGTCGTGACCGGCCGAGCCGTGGGCCTCCAGCTCGGTCAGGGCGGCGGCGTCCACGACGTTCTTCACGCCGGACTGGGCGACGGCCTTGTCCACGGCGGGTTGCAGGCCCTTGAGGTAGACGATCACGTCGGACTCGCCGAGCCGGCCGGTCTGCTTGGGGGTGATCTCCAGGTCGTGCGGCTCGACGCCGGGCTTGGTGAGCGTGGAGACGCTGACGTGGTCTCGGCCGATCTGCTCGGCGAGGAACTGCAGGGGGTAGAACGACGCCGTCACGGCCACCTTGCCGTCCTTGCCGCCGTCCGGGTCGGAGGCGCCGGAGCAGGCGGTGAGGGTGGTGGCGCCGAGGGCGACGGCTCCGGCGAGGGCGGCGGCGGGTATGAGGCGACGGGCGTTCATGACATCCATTTTCATCAAATATGGAAACCGTTGTCAAAAACCCTGGTGGGGGACGGGGGTGGCCCCGGCCGTGGAGGGGTATCCGAGTTGAAAGGGGGGGTGCGGACGCCGGTAACCTGAGGCATTCGCCGTTCGTCCTCGTAATGAAGAGAGCACCGTGGCCGCCGACAAGATCGAAACCATCGTCAGCCTGAGCAAGCGCCGTGGCTTCGTTTACCCCTGCAGTGAGATCTACGGCGGCTCCAGGGCTGCCTGGGACTACGGTCCGCTGGGTGTCGAGCTCAAGGAGAACATCAAGCGCCAGTGGTGGAAGGCCATGGTCACCGGGCGTGAGGACATCGTCGGCCTCGACTCCTCCGTGATCCTGGCCCCCGAGGTCTGGGTGGCCTCGGGCCACGTCGCGACCTTCTCGGACCCGCTGACCGAGTGCACCTCCTGCCACAAGCGCCACCGTGCCGACCACCTCGAAGAGGCGTACGAGGCCAAGCACGGCCGCCTCCCCGAGAACGGCCTGGCCGACGTCAACTGCCCCAACTGCGGTGTGAAGGGCCAGTTCACCGAGCCGAAGCAGTTCTCCGGCATGCTGGAGACCCACCTCGGCCCGACCCAGGACACCGGCTCCAAGGCGTACCTGCGCCCCGAGACCGCCCAGGGCATCTTCACCAACTTCGCCCTCGTGCAGACCTCCTCGCGCAAGAAGCCGCCGTTCGGCATCGCCCAGATGGGCAAGTCCTTCCGCAACGAGATCACGCCGGGCAACTTCATCTTCCGCACCCGCGAGTTCGAGCAGATGGAGATGGAGTTCTTCGTCAAGCCGGGCGAGGACGACCAGTGGCAGGAGTACTGGATGCAGGAGCGGTGGAACTGGTACCGCGACCTGGGCATCCGCGAGGAGAACATCCGCTGGTACGACCACCCGAAGGAGAAGCTGTCCCACTACTCGAAGCGCACCGCCGACATCGAGTACCGCTTCAACTTCGGCGGCAGCGAGTTCTCCGAGCTCGAGGGCATCGCCAACCGCACGGACTACGACCTGAAGGCCCACTCCGCGGCCTCCGGCCAGGACCTCACCTTCTTCGACCAGGAAGCCGGTGAGCGCTACACCCCGTACGTCATCGAGCCGGCGGCCGGCGTCAACCGCGCCATGCTCGCCTTCATGCTCGACGCGTACAACGAGGACGAGGCCCCGAACGCCAAGGGCGTCATGGAGAAGCGCACCGTGATGCGCCTCGACCCGCGCCTGGCCCCGATCAAGGTCGCCGTCCTGCCGCTGTCCCGCAACGCGCAGCTGTCGCCGAAGGCCAAGGGCCTCGCCGCCGACCTGCGCAAGAACTGGAACATCGAGTTCGACGACGCGGGCGCCATCGGCCGCCGCTACCGCCGCCAGGACGAGATCGGTACGCCGTTCTGCGTCACCGTCGACTTCGACACCCTGGACGACAACGCGGTGACCGTGCGCGAGCGCGACACCATGAAGCAGGAGCGCGTCTCCCTGGACCAGATCCAGGCCTACCTCGGCAGCCGCCTGCTGGGCTGCTAGGTCCCGCTTGAACGGCCGGTGGCCCGGTGCGCGATCCGCGCACCGGGCCACCGGTCTTTTCACGTGCCGCGGGCGGCTCGTCAGGCTGCGGAGCCGCCGGCCTGCTCGGCCGCGGCCGCCGTCGCGGCGGCCCGCTTGGCGCCCTCCGCCTTGGTGCGCTTGACGAACCTGATCGTCCACAGGGCCAGACCGCCGAGCGTCCCGTAGATCATGAACGGGCTCAGGGTCACCATGGTGGAGGTGGCCAGGGCGTACGACAGGGCGATCCGGACCGCCGCCTCGATCAGGTAGGCCACGCCCCAGACCAGGGTGATGTGGCGCTGGGCCTTGCGGAAGCCCTCGAACTGCCACAGGCCGTTGTAGTACGCCACGCCTGCCGGGGTGCCGTCCGTACCGAACTTGCGGCCGAAGTAGAACATCAGCGGACGCGGCGCGAGCAGCGTGGCCAGGCACAGGAGCCCGAAGAGCCCCGTGACGGCGGAGTCCTTGACCAGCAGGGCCCGGGTGGAGTTGGCGCCGACGAGGGAGACGGCGGCGGTGATCCCCAGGAACACCAGGGTGACGATGGCGAACTCGTCCAGCTTGCGCCGCCAGGCCACCATGATGGCGCTGTCGAGGATCGGCCAGGCACCGCTGACCAGCAGCGCCGAGGCCTCGCTCCAACCGTGGTCGTCGACGAGCGTGTTGTAGGTGATGATCGGCGCGACCACGCTGAGCGCGATGGTCAGGACCAGGCCGACCGCCGCTGCTCCCCCGGAGCGTGCGGGAGGTGAGGGCTGTACTGCTGCCGTGGACAAGGTTCCCCCTGGGACGTGCATGAATAGTGCGGTAAGGGGACCGTAAGGAACTGTCGCTGGCATGTACAAGCCGACACGGCTCAAATGATCGCCAAGCCGTGCGGAGTGTCCAATTCCGCATAACGGGGGACGTATCCACGCCAGTTCAGGCGCGCAGGCCCCGGATCACCAGGGACGTGACCGCGTGGAACTCCTCGGCGATCGTGGGCGAGAGCCACTCGCCCGCGTACTGCGGATCGTGGAACCGGCCGGTGGCGTCGAAGACGGCGCGCGCCGCGGCCGGCACGTCGGGCGCGGCCAGGGTGCCGTCGGCGACGCCCGCGCCGATGATCCGGGTCAGCTGGTCGATCAGCTGCGTCAGGTGGGCGTCGACCACCCCGCTGTTCTCGGCGAGCAGCACGGTGTACGTCGCGAAGAGCTCCGGGTCGTCCCCCGCCTTGTGGCGCTTGGCCTCGAAGAGGGCCTCCAGCCAGGCCTCCAGCTTGGAGGGGGCGGCCTCGCCCGGGGCGGAGGCGATCCCTTCCAGCATGACCACGCTCTTGGCGAGCCACCGGTCCGTGACGGCCTCGCGCAGCGCCGCCTTGGACGGGAAGTGCCGGTACACGCTGCCGTGGCTGACGCCCAGGGCGCGCGCCACGTCCACCACGGTCGCCTTCGTCGGGCCGTAGCGCCGCAGCACCTCCTCGGTGGTCTCGAGGATGCGCTCGGGGGTCAGGGGCTCGGCGGCAGCGGGTGACATGGATACGACCGTACCGCCAGCTCAGTGCTCGCTGTCCAGGTGGGCCATCTGCGCTGCCGGGTAGCGTTCGCCGGCCGCTGCGCCCGCCGGGACCGCCTCCTCGATCGCCGCCAGGTCGGCCGCGGTCAGCTCCACCTCCATGGCACCGAGTGCCTCGGCGAGCCGGTCCCGGCGGCGGGCGCCCACCAGCGGCACGATGTCCTCGCCGCGCGAGAGCACCCAGGCGATCGCGGTCTGCGCCACGCTGACCCCCTTGCCCTCGGCGACCTTGCGCAGCGCCTCGACCAGGTCCAGGTTGCGGTCGAGGTTCCCGCCCTGGAAGCGGGGGCTCATCCCGCGGAAGTCGCCCGGAGCCAGCGCCCGGTCGCGGGTGAAGTGGCCGCTGATCAGGCCGCGGGAGAGGACCCCGTACGCGGTGATGCCGATGCCGAGCTCGCGGGCGGTCGGCAGGATCTCCTCCTCTATGCCGCGGGATATGAGCGAGTACTCGATCTGGAGGTCGGCGATCGGGGCCACGGCCGCGGCCCGGCGCAGGGTGTCCGCGCCCACCTCGGACAGGCCGATGTGCCGCACGTGCCCCGCTTCGACGGCCTCGGCGATGGCGCCGACGGTCTCCTCGATCGGGACGGTCGGATCCACGCGGGCGATCCGGTAGATGTCGATGTGGTCCCGGCCGAGCCGCTGGAGCGAGTAGGCCAGGAAGTTCTTCACGGCCTCGGGGCGGCCGTCGTAGCCGGTGAAGGCGCCCTCGACCGTCCGCAGCGCGCCGAACTTCACGCTGGTCAGCGCCTGTTCGCGGGCCGCGGTCGGCGCGGTGCGCAGGGCCTCGTTGATGAGCAGCTCGTTGTGGCCCATGCCGTAGAAGTCGCCGGTGTCCAGCAGCGTGATCCCCGCGTCCAGTGCGGCGTGGATCGTCGCGATCGACTCGCTGCGGTCCGCCTCCCCGTAGAGGGCGGACATGCCCATGCAGCCCAGGCCCAGCGGGAAGACGGTGGGGCCGGTCGAGCCGAGGGTGCGGCCTGCTCGGGCGGGGGTGGTGCTCTGGCGGTTCTCGTTCTTCGTCATGCAATGAGAATGGCATGACGGGTGACAGATTTCAATATCTGTCACCCGTCAGGATCAGTCGATCATGGGAGGGCTGGTGGGCGTGGTGGTGAGCGCGTGGAGCCGTCAGGCGCGCGGGGGAGCCTCGGCCGGAGAAGGCTTGCGGGAGGCCGGTTCCAGCCGACGGGCCGTCCGTGCGGCCGTCTCCCGGGCCCACCGGCCGCTGGTCGCCGCACCCACGGCCAGGACGAGCGCCCCGCAGGCGGTGATGATCCACCAGGCGGGCCGGGCCGCCGCGACGAAGTCCGCGCCGCCCGCCGTCCCGGTCGCCAGCACCGCCCCGATCACGGCGACGCCCAGGGTGCCGCCGGTCTGCCGGCTGGTGGAGGCGACCGCCGCTGCCACGCCCGCCTGGGACCGGGGCATCCCGGAGACCGCGGTGTTGGTGATGGGCGCGTTGACCAGGCCGAAGCCGAGGCCGAACAGGGCGTAGCCGGTGAACAGCAGGGGATCCGAGGCCTCGGCCGAGAACGCGGCGAACAGCAGCCCGCTCGCCGCCATCGCGGACCCGGCCAGCAGCAGCGGCAGCCGCGGCCCCCGTGCGGCGACCAGCCGGCCCGAGAGCGGCGCGCACAGGAAGGCGAGCGCCGCCATGGGCAGCATGTGGAGCCCCGCCCCCAGCGCGCCGAGGCCCCGTACGTCCTGCAGGTACAGGGTGTTCAGGAACAGGAACCCGGACAGCGCGGCGAACGCGCAGACCGCGATCACCGTCGCCCCGCTGAACGGTGCGCTGCGGAAGAACCGCGGGTCGATCAGCGGGTCGGTGCGGCGCAGCTCGTACGGCACGAGCGCCGCCAGCGAGAACGCCGCGAGGCAGGCGCAGCCGAGGACGGCGGGGGAGTCCGCACCCGCGGCCGGCGCCTCGATGATGGCGTACGTCACGCCGCCGAGCAGGGCGATGACCAGCAGCTGGCCCACCGGATCCGGTCGGCGGGGCCGCTCGGCCCGCGATTCGGGGACGTACCGCAGGGTGAGCGCCAGGGCCAGCAGCCCGACGGGCAGGTTCACCCAGAACACGGCCCGCCAGCCCACGGAGTCCACCAGCAGCCCGCCGATCAGCGGGCCCGCCGCCATGGAGAGGCCGGCCACCGCGCTCCAGGCCCCTATGGCGCGGGCGCGTTCGCGCGCGTCCGTGAAGGTGTTGGTGATGATCGACATGGCGACCGGGTTCAGCATCGAGCCGCCCACGGCCTGGACCGCCCGGAAGGCGACCAGCCACCCGAGGCCCGGTGCCAGCGAGCAGAGCAGCGAGCCGGCCGTGAACACCACCAGCCCCGTGGTGAAGACGCGGCGGCGCCCGATCCGGTCCCCCGTGGAGCCCGCCAGCATCAGCAGCGAGGCCAGGACCAGCGTGTACGCGTCGATCGTCCACTGCATGCCGGCGACCGAGGCGCCGAGCTCGCGGCGCATCGAGGGCAGGGCGACGTTCAGGGCCGTGACGTCGAGGCTGACCAGGAGCAGGCTCATGCAGCAGATCGCCAGGACCAGCGTCTTGCGGCGGCGGATCGGCTCCTGCATACGTACGATAGTACGCCTAACTAAAGAAAAGTGTGATCGATTTTCTCTCCGCCACAATGGAGGGATGACCACGCTCCCTCAGCCGCTCGCGATCGGCCCGCACACCGTGCAGCCCCCGGTGGTGCTCGCGCCCATGGCCGGCATCACCAACGCCCCGTTCCGCACCCTCTGCCGCGAGTTCAGCGGCGGCAAGGGGCTGTTCGTGAGCGAGATGATCACGACCCGCGCGCTGGTCGAGCGCAACGAGAAGACCATGCAGCTGATCCACTTCGACGCGACGGAGAAGCCGCGCTCGATCCAGCTGTACGGGGTCGACCCGGTCACGGTCGGCAAGGCGGTCCGGATGATCGTCGAGGAGGACCGCGCCGACCACATCGACCTCAACTTCGGCTGCCCGGTCCCCAAGGTCACCCGCAAGGGCGGCGGCTCCGCCCTGCCGTACAAGCGGAACCTGCTGCGCGCCATCCTGCGCGAGGCCGTCGCCGGTGCCGGCGACCTGCCCGTGACCATGAAGATGCGCAAGGGCATCGACGACGACCACCTCACCTACCTGGACGCCGGCCGGATCGCCGTCGAGGAGGGCGTCACCGCCATCGCCCTGCACGGCCGCACCACCGCCCAGCACTACGGCGGCACCGCCGACTGGGAGGCCATCGCCCGCCTCAAGGAGCACGTCCCGGAGATCCCCGTGCTCGGCAACGGCGACATCTGGTGCGCCGAGGACGCGCTGCGCATGGTCCGCGAGACCGGCTGCGACGGCGTGGTCGTCGGCCGCGGCTGCCTGGGGAGGCCGTGGCTGTTCAACGACCTCGTGGCGGCCTTCGAGGGGCGTCCCGAGGACTTCCACAAGCCCTCGCTGCGCGAGGTCGCGGCGACCATGCACCGGCACGCCCAGCTGCTGGGTGAGTGGATCGGCGACGAGGGGCGCGGGGTGATCGACTTCCGTAAGCACGTGGCCTGGTACCTGAAGGGGTTCTCGGTCGGGTCCGAGATGCGCAAGAAGCTCGCGGTCACCTCCTCCCTGACCGAGCTGGACGCTCATCTGAGCGAGCTCGACCTGGATCAGCCCTGGCCCGAGAGTGCGGACGGCCCGCGCGGCCGGACGTCCGGAAACAACCGGGTTGTCCTCCCTGACGGCTGGCTGAAGGATCCGTACGACTGTGCGGGAGTGGGCGAGGACGCCGAGCTGGACACGTCCGGAGGGTGAGAAACAGCTGACAAACTATGCCGTCGGCGGCGTGACATACACCACGCATGGGTGGGGTTGCGCTCAGATGAGCGCGAAAATCACGGGTATGACTTCCAAAGGGTGGCACTGGGTGCCACCCTTTGTTTGTTCAAGTCTTGAACGCAAATGTATCGATGATCGCTCATTCGAGCGCAAACAAGCCTCAAGCGAGCCCTCCCCCTTCGGGAGGTGAACGCTCTTCGTAGGTTCTGGCTACTCGCTGGTTACTTTCGATCCAGGGGCGCACGGGTGGTTACGGCCGCATGACGGCCAAGTGGACGTACCCAGAAGCCTTCGATCTGGGTATGTTCCTGGCCGTCAGGGCAGCCACCGAGTCCTCGAGGAGTCGAGACCCGTGTCGGAAAACAAGAACCAGAAGTTCGTCTACGACTTCACCGAGGGAAACCGCGACCTCAAGGACCTTCTCGGCGGCAAGGGGGCCAACCTCGCCGAGATGACCAACCTGGGTCTGCCGGTCCCTCCCGGCTTCACCATCACCACCGAGGCCTGCAAGGTCTACCTCGACAGCGGTGAGGCCCCGGCCGCGCTGCGCGACGAGGTCAGCGCCCACCTCGCCGCCCTCGAGGCGAAGATGGGCAAGAAGCTCGGACAGTCGGACGACCCGCTGCTGGTCTCGGTCCGCTCCGGCGCCAAGTTCTCCATGCCGGGCATGATGGACACGGTCCTCAACATCGGCCTCTCCGACGCCTCCGTCGTCGGGCTCGCCGCCCAGGCCGACAACGAGCGCTTCGCCTGGGACTCGTACCGCCGCCTCATCCAGATGTTCGGCAAGACCGTCCTCGGCGTCGAGGGCGAGCTCTTCGAGGACGCCCTCGACCAGGCCAAGGCCGCCAAGAAGGTCACCGTCGACACCGACCTCGACGCCGCCGACCTCAAGAAGCTGGTCAAGGTCTACAAGAAGATCGTCCAGAAGGAAGCCGGCCGCGAGTTCCCGCAGGACGCCCGCGAGCAGCTCGACCTCGCCGTCGAGGCGGTCTTCAACTCCTGGAACACCGACCGCGCCAAGCTCTACCGCCGCCAGGAGCGCATCCCCGGCGACCTGGGCACCGCCGTCAACGTCTGCTCGATGGTCTTCGGCAACCTCGGCCCCGACTCCGGCACCGGCGTCGCCTTCACCCGCGACCCCGCCAGCGGCCACCAGGGCGTCTACGGCGACTACCTGCAGAACGCCCAGGGCGAGGACGTCGTCGCGGGCATCCGCAACACCGTCCCGCTCGCCGACCTGGAGCAGCTGGACAAGAAGTCCTACGACCAGCTGATGCAGATCATGGAGACGCTGGAGACCCACTACAAGGACCTCTGCGACATCGAGTTCACGATCGAGCGCGGTCAGCTGTGGATGCTCCAGACCCGTGTCGGCAAGCGCACCGCCGGCGCCGCGTTCCGCATCGCCACCCAGCTCGTCGACCAGGGCCTGATCGACGAGGCCGAGGCCCTCCAGCGCGTCAACGGCGCCCAGCTCGCGCAGCTGATGTTCCCGCGCTTTGATGAGGACGCCAAGACCGAGCTGCTCGGCCGCGGCATCGCCGCCTCGCCGGGCGCGGCCGTCGGCAAGGCCGTCTTCGACTCCTACACGGCCGTCAAGTGGTCCCGCTCCGGCGAGAAGGTCATCCTGATCCGCCGCGAGACCAACCCGGACGACCTGGACGGCATGATCGCCTCCGAGGGCATCCTGACCTCGCGCGGCGGCAAGACCTCGCACGCCGCCGTCGTCGCCCGCGGCATGGGCAAGACCTGCGTCTGCGGTGCCGAGGAGCTCGACGTCGACACCAAGCGCCGCCGGATGACGGTGGGCGACCGGGTCATCGAAGAGGGCGACGTCGTCTCCATCGACGGCTCCACCGGCAAGGTGTACCTCGGCGAGGTGCCCGTCGTACCGTCCCCGGTCGTCGAGTACTTCGAGGGCCGCATGCACGCCGGCGCCGACGACGCCGACGAGCTGGTCCAGGCCGTCCACCGGATCATGGCGTACGCCGACCGCGTCCGCCGCCTGCGGGTGCGCGCCAACGCCGACAACGCCGAGGACGCCCTGCGCGCCCGCCGCTTCGGCGCCCAGGGCATCGGCCTGTGCCGCACCGAGCACATGTTCCTCGGCGAGCGCCGCGAGATGGTCGAGCGCCTGATCCTCGCGGACACCGAGACCGAGCGCGAGAACGCCCTCACCGAGCTGCTGCCGCTGCAGAAGAAGGACTTCATCGAGCTGTTCGAGGCGATGGACGGCCTGCCCGTCACCGTCCGCCTGCTCGACCCGCCGCTGCACGAGTTCCTGCCCGACATCACCGAGCTGTCGGTGCGCGTCGCCCTCGCCGAGGCCCGCAAGGACCACAACGAGAACGACCTGCGCCTGCTGCAGGCGGTGCACAAGCTGCACGAGCAGAACCCGATGCTGGGTCTGCGCGGTGTCCGCCTCGGCCTGGTCATCCCCGGCTTGTTCGCCATGCAGGTCCGGGCGATCGCCGAGGCCGCGGCCGAGCGCAAGAACGCCAAGGGCGACCCGCGCGCTGAGATCATGATCCCGCTCGTCGGCACCGTCCAGGAGCTGGAGATCGTCCGCGAGGAGGCCGACCAGGTCATCGCCGAGGTGGAGGCCGCCACCGGCACCAGCCTCAAGCTGACCATCGGCACGATGATCGAGCTGCCGCGCGCCGCCCTGACGGCCGCGCAGATCGCCGAGGCCGCGCAGTTCTTCTCCTTCGGCACGAACGACCTGACCCAGACCGTGTGGGGCTTCTCCCGCGACGACGTCGAGGCCAGCTTCTTCACGGCCTACCTGGAGAAGGGCATCTTCGGGGTCTCCCCGTTCGAGACCATCGACAAGGACGGCGTCGGCTCGCTCGTCCGCCACGCGGTCAAGCAGGGCCGGGCCACCCGCCCCGACCTCAAGCTCGGCGTCTGCGGCGAGCACGGTGGCGACCCCGAGTCCGTCCACTTCTTCCACGAGGTCGGCCTCGACTACGTCTCCTGCTCGCCGTTCCGGATTCCGGTGGCGCGCCTGGAGGCCGGCCGTGCGGCCGCCGAGGCGACGGGCAGCGACAGCCGCTGACCCGCCCCGGGCCCGACCCGGACCCCCGATACGTCCGCCTGCCCCCGGGTTCCCTGACCCCCGAGGGCAGGCGGGCAATTCTTTGTTGTTCAACAACTCTTTACGCCAGCAGGCGGTGGACGGATCCCCACCCGTCCACCGCCTGCTGTCAATCTGCCAGGCACGTCGGCGCTTCCCGGTGCGACCGACCGCCAGGCCCCGCAAAGCCCCCCACGGCCTTCACGGAGCGTTTCGGTCGCACTGGAGTGTGCCTGGCGGAGTACAGCATTTCGGTTGTCACGCCCCCGCCGAAAGGGGTTTCAACTGTGGCCGAAAGGGCGTGGTGACGTCGTGTGACGGCGTGCATACTCATGGGGCGGGGGGATTGCGGTTGCACAGGTGGGGGTTCGGTGCTGCGTATCCATTTCACTGGAGTGGACCTGGCACGCGTACGGATGGCAGGGCGTCCCGATGCGTTGTGGGAAACGGTTCTGAGTTTTCACCGCTTAAGAGACCGGCGTGATGCCCGGCTCTTCGGTGAATGGCGTACGGAAACCCGGAGCAGGTTGAATAGTGAAACACGCTTGCTCGGAGCGCTCATACCGAGTCGCGGCTATTTCCCCGATTTCCTGACCCCTGTGGAGGGGCAGTACGGGTGGGACGTGGGCCTCGACGCGCTGCGCGGGCTGCGCGCCGAGCGGATCCGGCGCGAGCTGGCCCTGATGGGGGCGGGTGCGCGGGTGGGAGCCGCCTTCGGCATGCCCGCGGGCGCCGGGACCGGCGGCGGCGACACCGGGATCCCCAGGCGGCTGCGGGAGTTCATGGACGGCGGCACCTCGTACCTGCCGAAGCTCCTGGGCGAGCTGCACGGCTACCACCGGGCGGCCGTGGCCCCGTACTGGACCCACATCCAGGCCCAGATCGAGGCCGAGCGGGCCGCACGCGGCCGCGCCCTGCTCGACGGCGGTGCGGACGAGCTGCTGGCCTCGCTGCCGCCGATGCTGCGCTGGCGGGCCCCGGTGCTGGAGTGCGACTACCCCGTGGACCGCGACGTACGGCTGCGGGGGCGCGGGCTGCTGCTCCAGCCCTCGTTCTTCTGCCGACGCACGGCCGTGACGCTGCACGACCCCGAGCTGCCCCCGGTGCTGGTCTATCCGGCTGCCGCGGAGCCGGCCTCGGCGGCAGCCGCCGGCGAATCGATTCGCCCTTTGGAGGAGCAGCGCCAGCGCACCCTCGGAAAGCTCGTCGGGCACACCCGCTCGGTGGTGCTGCGGGCCATCGGCGACGGGGCCACAACCAGCGAGCTCGCCCGCAGGGCCGGGGTTTCGCTGGCCTCCGCGAGCCAGCACGCCTGCGTGATGCGCGAGGCGGGCCTGGTGACCACGCTGCGCCGTGGCAATGCCGTGCTGCACACGGTGACCCCGCTCGGGGCCGCGCTCCTGAAGGGCGGCGCGGTCGCCTCGTAGCAGACGCAGCGGTCCCGGCACCCGGTTTTTCGGGGCCGGGACCGCGTGTTTTCGGCCAATGTTCGGATAGTGGTGCAGCCCCTCGGGTCCGGCCCTCCACCGCCGCCCGGACACGGGATGTGACGTACCGCGGGACTTTCCTCCCCGGTCCGGCCGCGGACGGTCCACAATGGTGTACCGATGAACCACTCCGCTGCCGACCACTCCGCTGCCGACCACTCCGCTGCCGACCACTCCGCCGCCCACCGGTCCGCTGCCCACCGGTCCGCTGCCCACCGGTCCGCCGGCGCCGGCGCCGGTGACCGCGACATCCGCGGCCGCGCCGACCTCGAGACCGTGCTGCGCCGCTTCTACGCGGCCGCGTTCGCCGACCGGCGGATCGGCCCGTTCTTCACCGAGATCGCCGGCACGGACCTGGAGGCGCACCTGCCCCGGATCGCGGACTTCTGGGAGCGGGCCCTCTTCCGCAGCGCCGACTACGGCGGCGACGCCTTCGCCCCCCACGCCGCGCTCCACTCGGCCCGGGCGATGACCGCCGAGGACTTCGGGCGCTGGGTGCAGCTGTGGCACGCCGCCCTGGACGGCCTGCACCGCGGGCCCGCCACCGAGCGGGCCAAGGCCCAGGGCGAGCAGATCGCGCTGGCGCTGCTGCGGCGGCTGGCCGGGCCGGACGCCCCGGCCGAGGCCGCGCACTCCGGCCGCACGGGCTTCGTCCCGCTGGCCGCGCTGGAGCTCCGTACACCGGCCTGACCGGCCTGACCTGCGACTTTGCCGCCGCGCGACAGAACCTCGGAAAAAATCCGCCGAGAAGCGATGAGTTTCCGCGCGGCCCCCGGTCTACCTCTCGAAAGCGCCGCACGAGAGAAGAAGAGAGACCGAGATGTCCGCCACCATGATCTTCGTCAACCTGCCGGTCAAGGACCTCGACGCCAGCAAGGCCTTCTGGGCGAAGCTCGGCTACTCCTGCAACCCGCAGTTCACGGACGACACCGCCGCCTGCCTCGTCATCAGCGACACCATCTACGCGATGCTGCTGACCGAGCCCCGCTTCAAGGAGTTCACGCACAAGGCGATCGCGGACACCTCCACCACCACCGAGGCGCTGCTCTGCCTGAGCGCCGAGAGCCGGGAGAAGGTCGACGAGCTCGTCGACGCGGCCCTCGCGGCCGGCGCCGCCGAGCCCCGCGCGGCCCAGGACCACGGTTTCATGTACGGCCGGGCCTTCGAGGACCTGGAGGGCCACACCTGGGAGATCATGTGGATGGACCCGGCGGCCGTCCAGGGCTGAGCCCCGCCGGCCGCCGCCCGCGCCGCACCGTGCTAGGCCGCCGCGGCGCCGGAGGCCACGGCGCCGGAGGTCACGGCGGTCCGTACCGGATAGGTCCGGACCGCCACCTCCTCGTCGTCCAGACAGCGGCCCGTCTCCAGGTCGAAGCGCTGCTTGAGCAGCGGGGACGCCACGAACGGCCGGCCCTCCGCACAGCCCACGAGCCCGCGGGAGAGGACCGCCGCGCCCGTGAAGGGGTCCTGGTTGTCGACGGCGTACGTCCATCCCGAGCGGCCGAGGAACACCGCCGCCTGGCTCCCGTCGGGCAGCAGCACCGCGACGCCCCGCCCCGGGATCATGTCGGACAGCTCGCACACCGACAGCCAGCCCTCTCCCACCTGAAGTTCCACGGTCATCGGTTGCCTCCCACGGCGTCCAGCGGCTGAAGGGTCAGGACGGCCAGGTCGGGCTTGACCTGGTCGCGTTCGGGGACGAAGCGCACGGTCGGGTCCGGCGCGCCGGGCGCATTGACGAAGGAGACGAACCGGCGCAGCCGGTCCGGATCCTGGAGCGTCTCGGCCCACTCGTCGCGGTAGTTCGCTACGTGGTCGGCCATCAGCGCCTCCAGCTCGTCGCACAGCCCGAGCGAGTCGTGCACGACCACGTCCCGCAGGTGGTCGAGGCCGCCCTCCAGCCGGTCCAGCCAGGTGGAGGTGCGCTCCAGCCGGTCCGCCGTGCGGATGTAGAACATCAGGAACCGGTCGATGAGCCGGACCAGCTCGGCGTCGGACAGGTCCTGGGCCAGGAGGTCGGCGTGGCGCGGGGTGGCCCCGCCGTTGCCGCCGACGTAGAGGTTCCAGCCGTTGGCCGTCGCGATGACCCCGAAGTCCTTGCTCTGCGCCTCCGCGCATTCGCGGGCGCAGCCGGAGACCGCCGACTTGAGCTTGTGCGGGGCGCGCAGCCCCCGGTAGCGCAGCTCCAGGTCGATGGCCATCCGCACGCTGTCCTGGACCCCGTAGCGGCACCAGGTCTGCCCCACGCAGGACTTCACCGTGCGCAGCGCCTTGCCGTACGCGTGCCCGGACTCGAACCCGGCGTCCACGAGCCGGGCCCAGATCCGCGGGAGCTGGTCCACGCTCGCGCCGAAGAGGTCGATGCGCTGCCCGCCGGTGATCTTCGTATAGAGGCCGAAGTCGCGGGCCACCTCGCCGATCACGATGAGCTTGTCCGGGGTGATCTCACCGCCGGGGATGCGCGGGACGACCGAGTACGAGCCGTTGCGCTGGAGGTTCGCGAGGAAGTGGTCGTTGGTGTCCTGCAGGGCGGCCTGCTCGCCGTCCAGGACGTAGCCGCTCGCGCCGAGCGTCGGGGCGAGCGAGGCGATGATCGAGCCGACGGCGGGCTTGCACACCTCGCAGCCGTCGCCGCCGCGGGCCTCCTGGCGGCCGTGCCCGTCGAGGAGCTGCTCGTACGAGGTCAGCCGCCGGGTCCGGACGATCTCGTACAGCTCGGCGCGGGTGAAGGGGAAGCAGCCGCACAGGCCCTTGTCGGCGGGGGCGGGCAGCAGCTGCCCGATCACCTTCAGGCAGCTGCCGCAGCCGGTGCCCGCCTTGGTGCACTGCTTGACCTCGGGGAGGGTCGCGCAGGCGGTGATCGCCTTCTTGGTGACGTTGTGGCAGGAGCAGA
Source organism: Streptomyces sp. NPDC032472 (assembly GCF_040636955.1). Classification (NCBI taxonomy): domain Bacteria; kingdom Bacillati; phylum Actinomycetota; class Actinomycetes; order Kitasatosporales; family Streptomycetaceae; genus Streptomyces; species Streptomyces sp. NPDC032472. The sequence goes on along the minus strand of NZ_JBEZVK010000010.1, from coordinate 12,866 downwards.
TCACGGCCGTGTCGGGCAGCGCGGACGGGCCGAGCTGGGCCGCGGGCGCGAGGCCGGCGGGCAGTACCAGCTGGTCGGGGCTGACGGGCGGGACGCTGCCGGTCAGCGGGCGCAGCAGCCCGTACGAGTCCGCGTCGCCGACCAGGACGCCGCCGAGCAGGACCCCGTCGGGGGAGACGACCAGCTTCTTGTAGACGCCGGAGCGGGAGTCGGAGTAGACGACGTCGAGGCTGTCGGCAGCGGCGCCGTGGGCGTCGCCGAAGGAGGCCACGTCCACGCCGAGCAGCTTGAGCTTGGTGGACAGGTCCGCCCCGGTGAACTCCTTCTCGCGGCCCAGCAGGTCCTCGGCGGCGGTCTCGGCCATCTCGTAGCCGGGCGCGACCAGGCCGTAGACGCGGCCGTCGGCGGCCAGCGCGCACTCGCCGACGGCGTACACGTGCGGGTCGGAGGTGCGGCAGCGGGCGTCCACCGCGATGCCGCCGCGCTCGCCGACGGCCAGGCCCGCGTCGCGGGCCAGCTGGTCGCGGGGGCGGACACCGGCGGAGAAGACGACGAGCTCGGTGGCGACGGTGGAGCCGTCGGACAGCCGCATCCCGCTGACCCGGCCGTCCTCGCCCGTGACGACCTCCTGGGTGCCGACGCCCGTGTGGACCGTCAGCCCCATGCCCTCGATGGTGCGCAGCAGGGCGGCGCCCCCGCCCTCGTCGACCTGGACGGGCATCAGGCGCGGGGCGAACTCCACGATGCGCGTGGCGAGCCCGAGCCCCTGTAGGGCGCCGGCGGCCTCCAGCCCGAGCAGGCCGCCGCCGACGACCGCTCCGGTCGTGCGGGTCTGCGCGTACTCCTCGATGGCGAGGAGGTCCTCGATGGTGCGGTACACGAAGCAGCCGGGGGCGTCCTTGCCGGGGACGGGCGGCACGAAGGGGTAGCTGCCGGTCGCCAGGACGAGCACGTCGTACGGGACCACCCGCCCGGAGCGGGAGGTGACGGTGCGGGCCTGCAGGTCGATGCTCTCGGCGGGGTCGCCGAGGCGGAGGTCGATGCCGTGCTGCTCCATGAATCCGGCAGGCACCAGGGAGAGCTCCTCCGGGCTGCTGCCCGAGAAGTACGAGGTGAGGTGCACGCGGTCGTACGCGGGCCGGGGCTCCTCGCAGAGCACGGTGATCCGGTGCGTGGCGGTGGCGCCGCGTTCGGCGAGTGCCTCCAGGTAGCGCTGGCCGACCATGCCGTGGCCGATGAGCACGATGGCGGGGGTGGGCGTGGGTGCGGCCATGATCAGGAGCCTCCGTCGTCGGTGAGCAGGTGGAACAGGTCGGTCAGGGCTTCCTCGTCCTCCCAGCTCCGGGCGAGGGCGCCCACGCTGGAGAGTTCGCCGAGCAGGACGCCGCCGACGAGGCGGTCGCCGCGGACGACGACCTTGCGGTAGGTCCGGCGGGTGGCGTCCGAGAGCCGGACCACGTCGTCGCCGGGGAGCGGGGTGGTCTCGCCGAAGGCGGCGAGATCGAGCGGGCCGGACTCGCCGGCGGCCAGGGTGAGGCGGGTCAAGGCCCGGGTGCCGGTGTAGGCGGGGGGCGCGGCGGGTGCGGCGGCCCCCGGGGCGCCGGCAGTGTCGGCGCCGGGGCGGCCGGCCCCGCCCGCCAGGAGTGCGGCGAGGGCGTCGGCCTGCTCCAGGGCGGGGCCCGCGAGGCCGTAGACCCGGCCCGCGTGCTCGGCGCAGTCGCCGATGGCGTGGATGTGCGGGTCGCTGGTGCGCAGCCGGTCGTCGACGACGATCCCGAGGCGGACCTCCAGCCCGGCGGCGCGGGCCAGGCCCGTCCGCGGCCGTACCCCGCAGGCCAGGACGACGGCGTCGGCGTCGAGCCGGTAGCCGTCGGCGAGCTCGACCCCGGTGACCCGGCGCCGGCCGTCCGCCGGGACCTCGCAGGTGTTCAGCCCGCGGACCCGGCACTCGGTGTGGATCTCGATGCCGAGGGCGGTCAGGTGGGCGTGCAGCAGCGCCGAGGCTTCCGCGTCCAGCTGGCGCTCCATCAGCCGCTCGCCCTGCTGGGCCAGGACCACCTGCGCGCCGCGCTCGGCCAGGGCGCGGGCCGCGGAGACGCCGAGCAGGCCGCCGCCGATCACCACCGTGCGCAGGCCGGGCGCGGTGGACACGGCCGCGGACAGCGCAAGGCAGTCGTCCATGGTGCGGAACGCGTGGACCCCGTCGGGGAGTTCCCCGTCCGATGTCCCGCCCGCTGCCCCGGCCGCCGCCGTCCGGGAGGCGCCGACGGGCTCGAACAGCCCGCGCAGCGGCGGCAGCACCGCGTTGGAGCCGGTCGCCAGGACCAGTGCGTCGTACCGCTCCGTGCTGCCGTCGTCGCAGTGCACCGCCCGCTCGGCCCGGTCGATCCGTACCGCCCGCACCCCGCGCCGCAGCACCGGGCCGGGCGCGGGGAGGGCGGCCACCTCCGGGGCGTACCGGCCCGCCAACACTTCGGCGAGCAGGACCCGGTTGTACGGGACGTGCGCCTCCTCGCCGAGCACGGTGACGTCCGCGGCCCGGCGCGCGCCGAGCCCCGCCGCGAGCCGGAGGCCCGCGAGGCCGCCGCCGATCACCACCACACGCTGCTGCTCCGAGGTCATGCCCCGAGCGTGCGCGGCCGCTGTTTCCCCTCCGCATCGCGCTTGTTACCCGAACGGAACGCCCACCTCAGCGCCGCGGCGGCGGGCCGGTGAGGCGCCGCGCGGGCGCCCGGGAAGCCGCCGGGACCGCCGCGAAGCTCAACCTTTGCGCAAGTTTCCCGGAATGGATGGGCGTTGCACCGAATCCGTCCCTAGGCTCGCCCCGTGCCTGACATATCCACGACCCTGCTCATCGTCCTGTGCCTCGCGGCCGCCGCGGCCGGCTGGATCGACGCCGTGGTGGGCGGCGGCGGCCTGCTGCTCCTTCCGGCCCTGCTGCTCGGCCTGCCCCAGGCCCATCCCGCCACCGTGCTCGGCACCAACAAGGCCGTCGCGATCGTCGGGACCACGGGGGCCGCCGTGACGTACGCCCGCAAGGCACCGGTGGATGTGAAGCTCGCCGTCCGGATCGGCCTGGCGGCCGTCGCCGGATCCATGGGCGGCGCCCTGCTGGCCGACGGGATCAGCAAGGACGCCATGCGCCCGCTGATCATGGCCGTGCTCCTGCTCGTCGGCGCGTTCGTCGTCTTCAAGCCCGCCTTCGGGACGGCCCCGGCCGCCGCCCCGGCCGGCCGGCAGCGGGTCCTGCTCGCCATCGGCCTCGCCGGCCTGGGCATCGGCTTCTACGACGGCCTGATCGGCCCCGGCACCGGCACCTTCCTCGTGCTCGCCCTGACCGCGCTGCTCCACCTGGACCTGGTCAACGCCTCCGCCACCGCCAAGATCGTCAACGTGTGCACGAACGCGGGCGCCCTCGTGATGTTCGCCTACCAGGGCCGGGTGCTGTGGCAGCTGGCCGCTTTGATGGCGGCGTTCAACCTGGCCGGCGGGATGGTCGGGGCGCGGATGGCGCTGAAGAAGGGCAGCGGCTTCGTCCGGGGCGTCCTGCTCGCGGTGGTCGCCGCCCTGGTGCTCAAGCTCGGCTTCGAGCAGTTCGGCTGAGGCGGCGCGAGGGCTCCTCAGGCCTTCAGCGGGTACCCGTGAGGTGGGCGAAGACGACCACGTTGCCCTGGTAGCCCGTGCGGGGCGAGAAACGGCCGCCGCAGGTGATCACCCGCAGCTCGGCGCGCGCCGAAGGCCCGTACACGCGGGCGTCGGGGAAGCCCTTGGCGTCGTACACCTCGACCGCGTGGACGGTGAACACCGCCGTACGCCCGTCCGCGCGCCGGATCTCGACGGCGGCCCCGCGGTGCAGCGCGCCCAGCCGGTAGAAGACGGCCGGCCCGGAGGCGTGGTCGACGTGGCCGACGACGACGGCCGTGCCCACCGCGCCGGGGGTGGTGCCGTCGCGGTACCAGCCGGCCAGGTCGGGGCGGGCGGGGGGCGGTACCTCGAGGCTGCCGTCGCGCGCCAGCCCGAGCCCGGCCAGCGGGGCGTCGACCCGGATGGACGGGATCCGGATGCGGGTGGGCGGGGAGCCGGGAAGCGGGTCGATCCCGCCCGGGTACGGGGTGTGCCCGCTCAGCGCCTCGGCGGGGGAGGGCAGCGGGGGCCGGACGGACTCGCCGGAGCCGCTGTGGATGAGCCAGATGCCGATGCAGGCGGTGAGCGCGACGATCCCGCCGCGGCCGGCCCGGCCGGTGCCCATGGACGCCCCCTCGGAACTCGGGGATTGGGTGCTCGGTGTGCTCGGTGTGCTGCGTGTGCTGGGTGTGTTCGGGTGTTCGGGTGGGGAGGCCGTCGCCCGGCCCCGCGAACGGGGGGACCTCGCGGGGCGGGCGACGGGGGACGGTACCGGTCGGGACCGCGGCCGGGCCGCGGTGGGCGCCCGTCAGCTCCGCGTGCCGCTCGCCCGGCGACGCAGGAGCCAGGTACCGCCGACGGCGGCCGCGGCCAGCAGGACCGCTCCCGCCGTGATCTTGGTGGGGTCGGCGGTGCGGGTCGTGCCACCGCCCACCCCGGTGCGCACACGGCCTTGCGGGCCGCGTGCGGTGACGACCAGGTCCCCGGTGGCGTACTTCCCGTCGGCGCAGGTCGCGCCGATGCTGTAGGTGCCCGGGCGGATGGTGCGGGCGACCTGGAACTGCCCGATGGCCACCTCCTCGTGCGTGCCCGGGACCAGCTTGAAGCGGCCGCCGCCGACCATCGTGGCGTCTCCGTCGGCATGGCCGCCCGGCCCGCAGGCCGTGGTGTTCACGGTGACCGTGACCCCGGGGGCGGCCGACCTGGGCCAGACCTCCAGCACGGCGAAGTCGCCCGGGGCGCGGCCCGGCGCGGCCGCGGGTTCCGCGGCGGCGGCCGCACCCGCGACCGGGCCGGTGACCGCGGCGGCGGCCAGCACGGCGGCGGTGAGCAGGTGGGCGGTGCGACGGCGCATGAGGGCTCCTGCCGGACACGGGGTCGTGGTCGGGTCGTGCTCCCGTGGTACCCCGGGCCGGCGGCACTCCGCCTGCTGATGCTGTGTCAGGCGCGCTGCTGTGGCGCCTCTTTCTGCAGGTCAGGGCTGCCGCTTCGGCCGCCCGCCGCCATCGCCCCGTCCGGGTGAACCGGTTGGTGCGGCGGTGCGTACGGTGGGGGAGACAGGAGAATCCGGGTCCGAGGTCCCGGACCGAGAACCCTGTCCGCCGCATCCGAGGAGGGCCCGTGACACCAGCCGACCGGCCGCAGGAACCGGTACCGGAGCAGGTACCGGCATCGGTCCTGACCGTGCTGACCACCGTCGGCTCGGCGGAGGCGGCCGCCGGGCTCGCCCGGTCCGCCGTGGAGTCCCGGCTGGCCGCGTGTGCCCAGGTCGCGGGGCCGGTGACCTCGGTCTACCGGTGGAAGGGCGCGGTGGAGACCGCCCAGGAGTGGCAGGTCCTGCTCAAGACCACCGCCGCGGCGTACCCGGCCCTGGAGGCCCGGCTGACCGCCGAGCACCCCTACGACACCCCGGAGATCATCGCGACGCCGGTGGTGCGGGGCAGCGCCGATTACCTGGCCTGGGTCGCGGCGGAGGTGGCGGCCCGATGACCGCCGAGCCGCCCCTCCCCGCCGAGCTGCCCTTCTTCGTGTACGGGACCCTCCGGCCCGGCGAGGTCAACCACGCGCTGTTCCTGCGGGGCCGCACGGCCGCCGAGGAGCCCGCGCGGCTCCCGGACGCACTGCTGTACGACGGCCCCGGCTATCCGTACGCCGTCCAGCACGCCGGGTCGCAGATCGTCGGCGAGCTGATCACCCCCGCGCCCGGCGCGTACGCGCGGCTGCTGGCCGAGCTGGACCGGCTGGAGGAGTACCACGGCCCGGACCGGCCGCTCAACGTCTACGACCGGGTACGGCGCGACGCGGTCCGCCCCGACGGCACCCGGACCCCGGCCTGGGTCTACCTGGCGGCGCCCGCGCTGGCCCACCGACTGCGCGAGAGCGGCACCGAGATACCCGGCGGCGACTGGCTGCACCGCCGCTGACCGGGGGCGTGTCCCGCGGCGGCTACAGCCCTTCGGCGCCCCGGTTGCGCAGCCGCTGCCCGTACTGCTGGAGGACCCACAGCTCCTCCTGCACCGCGGCCAGCTGCTCCGGCGGGGCGTGGCTGCCCATGCGGGCCATCGTGCCCTGGATCTCGTGGACCCGGCGGTCCACCGCGCGCAGCCTGACCTGGACCAGCTGCACGCCCGCGTACACCTCGTCCACCGTCTTGGCGTGGATGGCCTCCACCGCCAGCTCGGTGACGAGCGCGCGGACCGTGTCGTTGGGCGCGGCCTCGCGCACCCGGGCCAGGTAGCCGTCGGCGCCCGGGGCGGCGCCGCCCGCGTCCTGGATCGCCTGGCGCACGGCCGCGTACGGCGGGGCGGTGAACTCGTCCACCCCGTACGCATCGAACGCCGGCGAGACCAGCTCCGGCCGCTGCAGGGCCAGCTTGAGCAGCTCGCGCTCGGTGCGGTGGGCCGGGCTGCGCAGGTTCAGCGCGGGACCGCCCGCGGGGGCGGCGGCCGGGGCGGGGACGGCCTCGTACGGGCGGCGGGCGGGGGCGGGCTGCTGCGGGCCGCCGCCGGGGCCGGGGCGGCCGTTGCCGCGCTCGCGGGCCCAGCGCGCCAGCTGCGCGACGCGCTTGACGACGAACTGCTCGTCGCGGATGCCCAGCATGCCCGCCAGCTGGACCGCCGACTCGTGCTGGATCGCGATGTTCTTGATGCCGGCGACGACCGGGGCCGCCTCGTCCAGCGCGGCCGCCCGGCCCGCCGGGTGCTCCAGGTTGTGCCGGGCCACGATGTGCCGCAGCGCGAACTCGAACAGCGGGGTGCGGGACTCCACCAGCGCGGTGACGGCCGCGTCGCCCTCGGCCAGCCGCAGGTCGCACGGGTCCATGCCGCCGGGGGTGATCGCGATCGAGGTCTCGGCGGCGAACTTCTGGTCGTCCTCGAAGGCGCGCAGCGCGGCCTTCTGCCCGGCCGCGTCTCCGTCGAAGGTGAAGATCACCTCGGCCGTGGCGTTGTCCATCAGCAGCCGGCGCAGGATCTTGACGTGCTCGCCGCCGAAGGCGGTGCCACAGGTCGCGATCGCGGTGGGCACCCCGGCCAGGTGGCAGGCCATCACGTCGGTGTAGCCCTCGACCACGACCGCCCGGGAGGTCTTGGCGATCTCCTTCTTGGCCAGGTCGATGCCGTAGAGCACCTGGGACTTCTTGTAGATCGCCGTCTCGGGCGTGTTCAGGTACTTCGGCCCGTTGTCGTCGTCGCGCAGCTTGCGGGCGCCGAAGCCGACGACCTCGCCGCTGATGTCGCGGATCGGCCACATCAGCCGGCCGCGGAAGCGGTCGATCGGCTTGCCGCTGCGGCTGTCCTGGGACAGGCCCGAGGTGATCAGCTCGCGGTCGCTGAAGCCCCGGCCGCGCAGGAAGCGGGTCAGGTGGTCCCAGCCGGCCGGGCTGTAGCCGACGCTGAAGTGCTCGGCCGCGGCCTGGTCGAAGCCCCGCTCGGCCAGGAAGCGGCGGGCGATCTCGGCCTCGGGGCTGCCCAGCTGGTCGATGTAGAACTGCGCGGCCGCCTTGTGGGCCTCGACCAGCCGGATCCGCTCACCGCGGCCGCTGGTGCCGGCGGTGTAGCCGCCCTCCTCGTAGCGCAGGGTGATGCCGGCCTGCGCGGCCAGCCGCTCGACCGCCTCGGAGAACGACAGGTGGTCGATCTTCATGATGAAGTCGAGGGTGTCCCCGCCCGCCTGGCAGCCGAAGCAGTGGTAGAGACCCTTGCTGGGGCTGACCTGGAAGGACGGAGACTTCTCGTCGTGGAAGGGGCACAGACCCTTGAGGTTGCCGCCGCCCGCGTTGCGCAGTTGGAGGTAGTCGGAGACCACGGCGTCGATCGGGACCGCGTCCCGTACCGCCTTCACGTCGTCGTCGTTGATCCGTCCTGCCACCCGTGAAGTCTACGGCCGGGCGCGGGAAAACCCTCAGGCGCCCTCGGCCGCCACCAGGGAGGCCAGCGGAACCGTCGGGTCCGACAGCGCCTCGCGGTCGACGGCCGCCTTCGACCTGATCAGCGCCTGGATGTGCTCGGTGACGTCCCACACGTTCACGTTCATCCCGGCCAGCACCCGGCCCTGCGACAGCCAGAACGCGATGAACTCGCGCTTGGCCGCGTCACCGCGGATCAGGACCTGGTCGTAGCCGCCGGGCGGGGCGTAACCGGAGTACTCCATGCCCACGTCGTACTGGTCGGAGAAGAAGTACGGCACCCGGTCGTACGACACGTCCTGGCCCAGCATCGCCCGCGCGGCGGCCGGGCCCCCGTTGAGCGCGTTCGCCCAGTGCTCCACCCGCAGCCGCGCCCCCAGCAGCGGGTGGTGGGCGGCCGCCACGTCCCCGACCGCGAAGACGTCCGCGTCGGACGTGCGCAGCGAGGCGTCCACGGCGATCCCGCCGCCGTGCTCCCGGTCCACCAGGGCCAGCCCGGAGGTCTCGGCGAGCGCGGTGCGCGGCGCGGCCCCGATCGCGGCGAGCACCGCGTGCGCCGGGTGCTCCTGCCCGTCGTCCGTCCGGGCGGCGAGCACCATGCCGTCCTGCCCGACGATCTCGGTGAGCCGCGCGCCGAAGTGGAAGCGGACCCCGTGCTCGGTGTGCAGGTCCGCGAAGAGCCGGCCGATCTCCGGGCCGAGCACCGCGTGCAGCGGCGTGGCCAGCGGTTCGACCACGGTCACCTCGGCCCCGTACCCGCGGGCCGCGGCGGCGACCTCCAGTCCGATCCAGCCGGCGCCGGCGATCAGCAGGTGGCCGTTGTCCCGGCCGAGGGTGGCCAGGACGCCGCGCAGCCGCTCCGCGTGCGCCAGCCGGCGCAGGTGGTGCACCCCGGCCAGGCCCGTGCCCGGGATGTCCAGGCGGCGCGGCTCGGCGCCGGTGGCCAGCAGCAGCTTGTCGTAGGGCAGCGCCGTGCCGTCGCCGAGGACCACCTTCTTGGCTTCCCGGTCCAGGTGCACGGCGGGCTGGCCGAGGTGCAGCTCGATGTCGGCGCGGGCGTACCAGGACGGCTCGTGGACGAAGACGCTGTCGCGCTCCTCCTTGCCCTGGAGGTAGCCCTTGGACAGCGGGGGCCGTTCGTACGGATGGTCGCGCTCGTCCCCGATCAGGATCACCCGCCCCGTGAACCCCTCGGACCTCAGCGTCTCGGCCGCCTTGGCCCCCGCCAGACCTGCGCCGACGATGACGAACGTCCGGTGTGCGTCGACCACCTGATGCCTCCTCATAACCTCACCGCCACTTGCGACCACAAGCGAGCGTCCCGCACGGAGCCTGCCCCGGGAAGGGGGAGTGGCCCGATCGGATCACCCGGCTGCGCGACGCGAGTGCAGGGTGAGCCTGGCGTGCAGGGAGCGCGCCGAGGCGTCGGTGAGCGCCGCGATCTGGTCGATGACCGCGCGTTTGCGGGCCCGGTCGTCCGGGGCGGCGTCGAAGATGGCCCGGAACTGCGGGTCCAGGCCCTCGGGCGCGCGGGCCTGCAGCGCCTCCGCGAGTTCGGCCAGGACGATGCGCTGGTCGGCGCGCAGCCGCTCCTGCTCGTCGCGCTGCATCACGTACAGGTCGGCGACCGCCTTCAGGACCGCGCACTCGTTGCGCGCCTCGCGCGGGACCACCAGCTCCGCCGCGTACCGGGTGAGCCGGCCGGAGCCGTACGCCTCGCGGGTGGCGCCCTCCGCGGCCAGGCAGAACCGGCCGATCAGCTGGCTGGTGGCGTCCTTCAGACGGGCCTGGGCGACGGCCGAGCCGTCGTACCCGTGCGGCCACCACTCCTCGTCCATCAGCCGGTCGAGTGCCTCGCGCAACTCCTCCGGATCGGTGTCGGCCGGCACGTAGCGCCCGATCGCGACCTGCCAGATCGCGGTGCGCTCGGGCTCCGCGAAGAGCAGGTTGGGATCGACGTGCCCGGCGTGCAGGCCGTCCTCGAAGTCGTGGACGGAGTACGCGACGTCGTCGGACCAGTCCATGACCTGCGCCTCGAAGCACTTGCGGTCGGCGGGCGCACCGCGCCGCAGCCACTCGAAGACGGGCAGGTCGTCTTCGTACGCACCGAACTTGACCGAGTCCGGGTCGGTCGGGTGGCCGCCGCGGGGCCAGGGGTACTTGGTGGCCGCGTCCAGACAGGCCCGGGTGAGGTTGAGGCCCACGCTGACGGGGGCGCCGGTCTGCGGATCGGCAGTGAACCGCTTGGGCTCCAGGCGGGTCAGCAGCCGCAGCGACTGGGCGTTGCCCTCGAAGCCGCCGCAGTCCTTGGCGAACTCGTTCAGTGCCTCCTCGCCGTTGTGCCCGAACGGCGGGTGGCCCATGTCGTGGGAGAGGCAGGCGGCCTCGACCAGGTCGGGATCGCAGCCGAGGGCCGCGCCCAGCTCGCGGCCCACCTGCGCGCACTCCAGGGAGTGCGTCAGCCGCGTACGGGGGCTCGCGTCCCAGTCGAAGCTGCGGGTGCCCGGGGTGACCACCTGGGTCTTCCCGGCGAGGCGGCGCAGCGCCCCCGAGTGCAGCACGCGGGCGCGGTCGCGCTGGAAGGCGGTCCGGCCCGGCCGTTTGTCGGGCTCGGCGGCCCAGCGCTCGGTGTCGGCCGGGTCGTAGGGCTCGCGGGGGCGGCCGGAGCCGGGACGGACGGGTGCGGTGCCTGCCATGCCTTCCATGCTCAGACGGTAACCGGGACCGCCGACAATGCGAGCAATTCGAGCAGGGGGCGCGCTCTTCAGGCGGTGGCCAGCTCCAGCGGGGTCCGCCGCAGGGCCGCCGCCTCGTCGTAGCGCTGCAGCACCAGGCGGGCGAGGGCCGGGTGGTCGCCGAGCGGGGCGGCCGCCGGGCCGGTCGCGGCGGCCGCGCTCTGCACGGCGAAGCGGCCCGGGGCGGTGAAGTACGAGGCCACCGCGACCCGGTGGTGGCCGCGCGCGGCCAGGGCGCGGACCGCTTCGGGCACGGTGGGCCCGGCGCCGGAGGCGTACGCCGGCACCACGGCCGCCCCGCCGAGGCGCTCGGAGAGCAGGGCGGCGGTGCGGCGGGTGTCGGCGGCCGCGTCGGGGTCGCGCGAGCCGGCGGCGGCGAGCACGACCGCGCCGCCGCCGTCGGACGCGGCACCGGGGGTCCAGCCCGCCTCCAGCAGGCGCTCGCGCAGGGCCTCGACCAGCAGCGGGTGCGGGCCGAGCGGGGCGGCGACCCGGGCGTCGGGGTGGCGGGCCGCGGCCGCGGGCAGGTCCCGCTTGACGTGGTACCCGCGGCCGAGGAGCAGGGGGACGAGCACGGCCGGGCCGTCGGTCCGCCGCAGGGTGTCGGTGAGCAGCGGCCGGTTCAGCTCGATGTGGCCGAGGCGGACCTCGAGACGGGGGCGGAGCTCGCGGACGCGTTCCAGCAGGGCCTGGACGGCGGGGAGGGCGCGCGGGTCACGGCTGCCGTGGGCGACGGCGACGAGGATGGGCTGCATGCGTGGGCTCCGAGGTGCCGGGCCCCCGGCGGGCGCAGTCCGCGCAGCTGCGTGCCGAGTTGGGCGGTGATCCGGGTCAGCAGCTCCGCGGCGGTGGCGGGGGGAAACGGGAGGGAAGGGGACTCGGGAGGGTGCACCGGCTCCGTCATGGATCGATCCTGCAAGCCGCAGGTTGCGTGGGCGTTGCGCCGGGGTGACGGGTGTTTTCCGGGTGCTCACTCGGTCATCCGGGCGGGTGAAAGAGCCGGTGGGGGGAACTGGGGCCCCGGCCTTGATCGTCCAAGCGTGCGAAGGATGTGGGCTGTGGGGGACGGTGACGGTCATGAAGGCGAAGGCCATGCGGATGGGTATGGGTATGGGGGAGCGGGTGCGGCGGGCAGCGGTGGCACTGCGGCCCCGGCTGCCGCGCAGCGTGCGCGGCCGGCGGCGGGCCGTGCAGGCCGTGATGGCTGGCTGCGTGCTCGCGCTGCTGCCGTCGGCGTGGACGCACGCGGTGGCCGCGGACCGGCTGCGCACCACGGCCGATGCGCCGCCCGCCGAGGTGGCGGTGGTGTTCGGGGCGGGGCTGCTGAACGGGCGGCCGACCCCGTACCTGGCGCGCCGGCTCGACGCGGCGGCCGAGCTGTACCGCACCGGGAAGGTCAAGGTCGTCCTCGTCACCGGGGACAACAGCCGCACCGAGTACGACGAGCCCGACGCGATGCGCACGTACCTGACGCGGCACGGCGTGCCGGGGGAGCGGATCGTCAGCGACTTCGCCGGGTTCGACACGTGGGACTCGTGCGTGCGGGCCCGGAAGATCTTCGGGGTGGAGCGGGCGGTGCTGATCAGCCAGGGCTTCCACATACGCCGAGCCGTCGCGCTGTGCGGGGCGGCGGGCGTGGACTCCTACGGCGTCGGGGTGGACGACGAGCACGACGCGACCTGGTACTACGGCGGCACCCGCGAGGTGTTCGCGGCCGGCAAGGCGGCGCTGGACGCCACCTTCAAGCCGAAGCCGCAGTTCCTGGGCCCGAGGGAAGAGGGCATTTCCCAAGCCCTCGCCCTCCCGCGAACCTGACCCGCCCCCGCGGACCGCTACCACCACCCCACCCTGCCCACCCTGCCCACCCTGCCCACCCTGCCCGGAGGCCCGGAGGCCCGGAGGCCCGGAGGCCCGGAGGCCCGGAGGCCCGGAGGCCCGGAGGCCAGGAGGCCCGGAGGCCCGGAGGCCCGGAGGCCAGGAGGCCCGGAGGCCCGGAGGCCCCGCCCCCGGCCCGGCGGCCCGGCCCCCCCTGGCCCGGCCGCTCGCCCCCGGCCCGGCGGCCCGGCCCCCCGGCCCCTTGCCCCCCGGCCCCTCGCCCCCCG